>JANMDE010000492.1:0-5000 GCA_031376105.1 Variovorax sp.
GCTCGACACCAAGGCATCTACCGTGGTTTGCTCCAAAATCCCGGCGCGGATGCGCGAGAGCACGTAATCAGGGCTTTGCCGCTCCACGATGATGTGGTCAATGCCTGCCTTGTGCAGCAAAGCGCCCAGCAGCAAACCTGCCGGGCCTGCGCCAATGATGCCAACTTGGGTGCGCATGATCGTGTCTCCTAAAGTGAGGAGAGACAGTAAGCTCATCTGCTCGAAATACATGAAGTGAACCCAGGATATTGCGCGATATTTATATAATCTGCGCGATAATCGCGCAATGAATTCCCAAACTCCCTTTGCGCCAGCCTCGGAAAAAAGCGTGGCCTCATCCGATTGGATTGAAGGCTCAGCCAAGGCGTTTGCTGTGTTGGAGAGCTTCAGCGCAGAACGCCAGCGCCTAAGCATCTCACAGGTGGCGCAGCGTGCAGGCATCACGCGCGCCGCCGCGCGCCGCCATGTGCTTACCCTACAAGCGCTGGGCTATTTGGAAGGCGAGAGCGATGTGCGCACACCCAGCTTTTGGCTCAGCCACCGCGTGCTGCGCTTGGCCGGCGCCTATCTGGCCTCGGCGCGCTTGCCGCGCGTCACACAGCCGCTGCTCAATCGCTTGGCCAGCCAAACCGGCTTGGCGCTGTCGGTGGCGGTGCTCGACGGACAAGATGTGGTGATCGTGGCTCGCGGCGGCGAACACCGCACCTCTGGCGCCGCCCTGCCCTATGGCGTGCATTTGGGGGCTCGCTTGCCCGCTTTCGCCACCAGCACCGGCCGTGTTTTGCTGTCGCAACTGCCAGCGCCCGCCTTGAAAACTTGGCTGGCTTCCTGCGAAATCAGCCGCCTCACGCCCCACACGACTACCGATCGCCGCCAGCTCAAAGCTCTGATTGAAGCAACAGCGGCACAAGGCTTTTGTGAAGCCCGGCAAGAACATGAGCTTGGCGTGTTCGCGTTGGCTGTGCCTTTGCATGACGGGCAGCGGCGCGCCGTAGCCGCGCTGAATATCGTGCAAAGCGGTGCTGTGGTGTTTGAAGCGCCTAGCGATACAGCCACCCTATCAAAGCGCTATCTGCCTTTGATGCAAGCGGCGGCAGCCGAGCTTCGCATGCTGCTTTAGAGCATCAACTCCTCAAAACGAAGCGCCCGCATTGACCCACACCTGCGTGTTGCGGCTGCGCCCATCGCTATTGAGCCCCGCTGCGCTGCGGCCGGGGTTGTTGCCTAGGCCGCGTGCCACTTGGGTGCTCAGATTCCAGCGGCTGCTGGACTGGTAAGCCAAGCCGATGCCCACTGAGTTCAAGCTGTAGCTGTTGGGCTGGCCTGCGGGCAGCGCGGTAGCCCAGAGGTTTTTGTGTTGCGTGATTTGACCTGCGTCGGCAAAGGCGGAAAACGTCCACACGCCAGAGCTTTTCGATGAAATCGAGCTCTGTCCCTTATCATTGCTACCAAGTATGCTCATGAATTGATAGCGCCATTCTACGCTGAGCAACAAGCCACTGTCGCCACTGCCCTCGCCTGCTGGCCAGCCGCGCACGCCGTTTGCCCCGCCAAGGGAGAATTTTTCTGAACTGTCGAGGTTGGTGAAAGCGGTTTGGGTGTTGGCTTTGAAGAGCCATTGTTGATTCGTCTGCACGAAGGCGCTGCCGGCGTAGTCGGCTTTGAGTTTGCGGTAGCTCTTGGGCGTGTTGGGGTTGGGGGCTATTTTGGATTCAAGCTGGCCGTTGGTGAAAGCCAATTTGCCGTTTTGCAGCAGCTGCCCGGCAAAAGCGCTGCTGTCGTTCCAAGACATCGCTAGGCTGAGCGGCGTGACGGTTTTGTCGGCATTGGTGGTACCAACGGTTTGGTCGATGCTGTGGCGGCGGCTGAGGTTGGCCTCGATATGGAGGCTGCGCTCGGTGCCAAGGAGCATGGGGTAGCGTGCACCCAAGCTCCATTGGTTGACGCTGCCTTCGGATTGCAAGGCGGCAAATTGGCAACACAGCGCATACGTGAGCCGCGAAAAGCCGGCATCGAGCTTCAGACCATCGTGACCCACTGGCAATTGATAGCCCAAGCTGGCATAGCGCATGCCTTGGGCGAATTGGCTGCGCAGCAGCACTTGGTCACCCAAAGTGCCTAGGTCGCGCAGGCTCAGATCAGCGAGCATGCGGATTTGGCCGCTGTAGCGGTTGCCAGAATTGTCTGCGCTGATTTGCGCGTTGAATCGCTTGGGCGCGGGCACGATATGGGGGGGCGCTTGCAGCGCCAGATCGGTGCCGCCCTGTTGGCTGCCGGGCGCGAGCGAAGCGCTGATGTCTCCGCCCAGGCGCTCGGAGATCAAGAGCAAGCTGCGCTCCAGCGGCTCCTGGCGCAGCGCCATGCCTTCGCGCACGCTTTGCGCGGCCAGCGTGGCGTTGGCCACAGCTTGCTGCTGGGCGCTGAGATTGCTGGCGATCTTGCCTAAGCGGCCTTCTAAGATTTGGATGCGCAAGATGCCGCTGTTTGCCGCCAAATCTTGGCGCGGAATCACGGCGCGAGCCAAGAAGAAGCCTTGCGCAGCGTAGGCGGCATTGATGCGATTGAGGGCGGAGCGGAGTTGGCCAAAAGGCACGGCTGCGCCCACCTGATCTTGAAGCAGCTCAGCGAGCTTCTCGCTGCTGATGGTTTGGTTGCCTTCAAACTGGAAGCGGTTGACTGCCACCGGCGTGTTGTCAGAAGGCAACGCAGGCGCAGCGGCAGGCGCGTTGATCACAGGCCGCGCGGGCTGCGGCGCGGGTTGCGCGGGGCGGGTTTGTTCGAGCAGGCGGCCCGCGTCAGGGGCTTGCTGGGCGAATGCGGCAAAGGGCCAAGCGGCAAGCTGCACAGCGGCCAGGGGCATCACGCAGAGCGCAGCGGCGCGCGCTAAGGGGCGCATGCGAGGCAAGCAAGCAAGCGAACGCGCAACGGAGAAAGAATGATTGCTGAAATTCATGATTGACATTGTGCAGCTGTGTGTGCGGCCTGTCTCTCATCCTGATGGATGAATTTAGAATTTTTGAGAGAAATCAAGAGATTGCCCATATGAAATATAGATAGTATGCTCATATTTTGATAGTGACTATTTCACGCCTCACTGCGTTTGCACCCCGCCATTGACGATCTGAAACAGCTTGCCCAGCTGCTGTAGGCGCTTGGCCTTTTCGTCTTCAGTTTCGGGGGCGAAGCTGCCGCCAGTCCCTTGCGTTCCTTCGCCAGCGGGTGGCTGGGCAGATGCAGGAGCGCCTGCGGGGGCTGGGCTCGGTGATGGGCTCGGTGATGGCGATGGGGAAGCATTCGGTGCTGGGCTGGGTGCTGGCGGGTTGGGTGCTGGCGGCGCAGGCGGAGCGGGTGGCTGTATCACAGGTGGCAGTGGGGCAGCGGCGATTTGCAGTTGGCCGTTTTGATAGTTGATCGTGTAATTCGGTGCACCTGCTCCGCTGGCAATAATCGGGTAACTGCCTTGCGGGCTGTTGCTGCTACCTGCTGCATTGATCTGCGGCTGGGCGCTCAGGTTAGCAGTGCCTTCGCCGTTGATAAAGCCCAAATACGTGGCCGTGAGCAGCGGCAAGGTCTGGCCTTGGATGATGCTGGCATCGTTGGCGCGGATCGTCAGGTTAGCCGGGCTGATGTTGCCGTTGGCATTTAGCAATGTGACGTTGTAGTTGTTGCCGTTGTTGCCGTCGCTCAGGGTGTAGCTGTTGTTCACGATCAAGGTGCGGCTGCCTGCATTGGCTTGATCGAAGCGTTGCGAGAGGCCTGTCAGGCTATCGCCTGCTCCTAAAGCGGTAGCAGTGGGCGCAGCATTTGAAAGGGCTAGGCCGTTATACGTCCTGGAATCGGTGGTGGCGAAGATGCTGAGATTGGCTTTTGGGGTGGTCAGGTTGCCGTTGGCGTAAGTGATGTCGTAGTTTTGTGCGGTGAGGCCACTGGGGATGATGGTGTAGCTGCCTGCGTTGCGGCTGTTTTGAGAAGTGCCGCTGTAGGTCAAACTGCCGCCTAGGCTGCTGGTGGTCTCGGCATTGACGAAGCCGCTGTAGGCCACGCCGTTGCCGCCGGTGAAGGCTGTGCCATCGTAGGTGCGGGTAACGTTGTTAGCGGTCGCTGTGAGGCCTACTTTGCTGATCGTTCCCGATGCGGTTTGCAGGGCGATGTTGTAGTTGTTTCCGCTGTTGCCGTCGTTGATGATGTAGCCTGAATTTACGCTCAAGGTGCGAGCGCCAGCGTTGGCGGAGTCGAAGCTTTGGGAGGCTGTGAAGCTGTCACCCGCTACGATTCCGATAGCAGTGGGGGCAGCATTTGAAGGGGCTAGACCGGTATATTGCCTTGAATCGGTGGCTGGAGCCAAACTGAGATTGGCTTTGTTGATTTGCAGATTGCCTGCTGAGTAGGCGAAGTCGTAGTTTTGAGCGCTGAGGCCGCTGGCGCTTAGGCTGTAGCTACCTGCGTTGCGGGTGCTTTCGTTGTTAAAGGCCAGATCGGATTGATTGACGACTGCACTGCCCTCCCCGCCCACATAGCCAGTGATCGTGACGCCGTTGTTGTTGCCATTCGTCGTGCCGTTGTAGGTGCGAGTCACGTTGTTGGCTGTAGCTGTGAGGCCTGCTTTGCTGATTGTGCCGCTGGCGGTTTGCAATGTGACGTTGTAGTTGTTGCCGCTGTTGCCGTCGTTGAGCTGGTAGCCGCTGTTGATGCTCAAGGTGCGAGATCCTGCGTTGGGGGAGTCGAAGCTTTGCGAAGCTGTGAAGCTGTCACCCGCTACGATTCCGATAGCAGTGGGGGCAGAATTTGAAAGGGCGAGACCGTTATATTGCCTTGAATCGGTGGTTGCAGCCAAGCTGAGATTGGCTTTGCTGATTTGCAGATTGCCTGCTATGTAGGCGAAGTCGTAGTTTTGAGCGCTGAGGCCGCTGGCGGCTAGGGTGTAGCTGCCAGCGTTGCGGGAGGTTTGATTGCTGAAATTCAAGCCAGCTTGATTGACGACGCTGCTGGCTTCGCCGTTG
>JANMDE010000533.1:0-3805 GCA_031376105.1 Variovorax sp.
CCCGCGTGGGCGCTGGCCGACATGCTGGCACGTGCGCAGGACGCCCGCGTGCGCCATGCTTGGCTGCTTGATCCTGAAGATTTAGATATGGAAGCTGCGCGCGCAGACAAGCAAATGCCGTCTGCGTTGAAAGCGCTCGGCCTAGAGATGAGTTGCTTGGAAGATGCAATGCTGGATGCGCTTTTTACGAAGCATTTAGGCCAGCAGCCGTTATAGAATATGCGCAGAGTGCTATCAAATATATAGTGAAACGCTTGCTGTGAATTTTTGCACAGTTTGCCAACATGCTTAGCGTGAAGCCGCGCTGAATGTAAGAAACCGTCCGCCCGGCAGACATAAGAACCATGCAGCAACCAACAGCCGCGCTTTGAATCTCAAAAGAAACTTTAGGATGCCATCATGGAAAGACGACATATGCTCAAAACGCTCACCGCTTGGTTCGCTGGCGCGGCGCTGCCTGCCACTTCTGCGCTGGCTGCGGCCCCATTCCCGCTCAAGAAAACCGAGGCGCAGTGGCGTGCAATTGTGTCGCCGCAGGCCTACAACGTGTTGTTTGAGCATGGCACCGAGCGCGGGGGCAGCAGCCCGCTGGATCGCGAGAAGCGCCCAGGCACCTTTGTTTGCGCGGCTTGCAATTTGCCTTTGTTTGATGCGGCGCAAAAATACGACAGCGGCACAGGCTGGCCGAGCTTTTGGCAGCCGCTGCCCAATGCGATTGGCACCTCCCGCGATTTCAAATTGATTCTGCCGCGCACCGAATACCACTGCGCCCGCTGCGGCGGGCATCAAGGCCATGTGTTTGACGATGGCCCCAAGCCCAGCGGCAAGCGCTATTGCAACAACGGCGTGGCGTTGGCCTTTGTGCCCAAAGATCAGCCTTTGCCTGCCCTGCGCACCTAATTGAAAGCACTTATGAAACTACTCTCTTTGAAAACCGCCAAACACTTTGCCTTGCTGGCCAGCGCGCTGCTCGTGCACACGGCGCATGCAGCCACCGCCACCGCTATCTTCGCAGGCGGCTGCTTTTGGTGCACCGAATCTGATTTTGAAAAGCTGCCCGGCGTGATTGCGGCTGAATCTGGCTACACCGCAGGCAAAGTGCCGAATCCCACCTATGAAGCCGTGAGCGCAGGGCAGACGGGCCACACCGAAGCCGTGCGCGTGACTTACGACCCTGCCAAGGTGACGTATTCGCAATTGGTGGAATATTTTTGGAAGACGATTGACCCGACTGAAAAAGACAAGCAGTTTTGCGATTCGGGCAGCCAATACCGCAGCGGCATTTATTGGGGCAGCGAAGCCGAGCGAAACATTGCTACCGCGAGCCGCGATGCACTGCTCAAAACCGGCCGCTTCAAAACCATCCACACCGAGCTCGCCGCTGCCAGCACCTTTTACTTGGCCGAGGCCTATCACCAAGACTATTACAAGAAAAACCCAGTGCGCTACAGCTACTATCGCAACGGCTGCGGGCGAGATGCGCAGCTCAAGCGGGTTTGGAAATAAGCCCGCATCCGGCACAGCAAACGCTAGCTGGCTCGATACCGCGCTGGCGTTAGCCCGACTTCCCGCGCAAACAAGCGGCTGAAAGTGGCGACATCGCTGTAGCCCACGGCTTCGACTATTTTTGGGATGCTCCAAGCGGTGGTGTGGAGCAGTTGCTTGGCTTGGTTGACGCGCGCTTGTTGGAGCAGGGTGAGAGGGGAGTGGCCGGTCTCGGTTTTGATGCGGCGCATCAGGGTGCGGGGGCTGACGTGGAAGGCTTGCGCGAGGCTTGTGAGATCGTAGGGGGCTTGTAGGCGCTGCGCGAGCCATTGGACGACGTTGCCTGAGAAGCTGGGCGATGCGCTGGCAGAAGCGTCATGCGGGAGTGGCGTGATGAGCTGCGCATCTACGTAGGGCGCTTGGCTTGCGCGGGGCTTGGGCAGCAGGGCGATGCGGGCGGTTGCGCTGGCGATTTCAGCGCCCAGCGTGCGTTTGATGAGATAGAGCGCGAGATCGAAGGTGGCGCTCATTGCGCCGCTGGTGATGATGGCGCCGTCTTCCAGCAGCATGGCATCAGGGCTGACGCGAATGGCGGGATAGCGGCGCTGGAGCTCTTTGGCCATGATCCAAGCGGTGGTGGCACGGCGGCCATCGAGCAGCCCTGCTTCTGCCAGCAAAAACGCGCCGATGCAAATGGATGCCACGGGCGTACCGCGCGAGAAGCTTTTGCGCAAGAAGGCGAGCTCTGGCTGCAAACGTATCAATTTTTCTGGCCATTGCGCGGAGCGACTCAGCGCCAGCCCGGGCACGACGATCAAATCAAACGGGCCGCGCGGGCGCTTGGATAGCATTTCCAGCCCGCCCGCTGCCTTAACGATGCGCCCTTGTAAGCCAATCACCTTCACTTCAAACGGCGCAGCGCCCATCCGGCCCATACCCTGCGCCACCAGATTGGCCATGAGCAGCACATCGGCCACACCAAAAATCTCAAGCCCCATGCAGCCTTCAAAGGCCAAGATGCCGATGCGCAGGGGCGGATTTGTATTCATGGCTAAGCCTCAGAGCAGTTTTGGCAATTTTGCACTGAAAATAGGCATTATCGCCATTCGTAACTTGAATCAAGATTACTCACAATCACAGCATCACTGATTCACAAGAAGGATGCTCATCATGACAAATTCCACCCTGGCTTTGCTGGGCTACGCCGCCTGGATGCTGGCGCTTTTGGGCGGCATTGCCCTGCTGCGCACTTACTACACGTTGATTGGCGGGCGTTATGCCAACAGCTTTAAGACGACCGGCGAAGACGTGTCTGCCTTCTCGGCGCGCTTGTGCCGCGCCCATGCCAATGGCTATGAAAACCTGCCCATCTTCGCTGCGCTGATTGCTGTGGCGGCTTTCAGCGGGAATGCTTCAATCACTGATCCGCTGGCGCTGTGGCTGCTTGCCGCGCGTATCTGCCAATCCACTGTGCATTTGATTTCCACCCGTAACCGCGCTGTGATTTTGCGCTTTAGCTTTTTGATGGTGCAGCTTGTGATTCAGCTGATTTGGGTGGTGCAGTTGGTGGGCACTTTGCGTTGACCTTTGGGCAGAATCCTCCGATCAACCCAAATGCCCCACTTTTACAAAGATCAAACACCCTAGTTCGGAGTAAGGTTGATGTGAACTCAGATGGGGGCTTCTTAGCCATGTGCCGCTTGGATAGCTGCCTTGTTCATCTTGAAACGTGCCCTGCAAGACGAAGATTTCTTCGCCCCCAAAATGCTGATGCTTGTTGAAAAAGGTGCCGGGTGCCCATTTCACAAGAGCCGTGTGCACAGCACCAAAGTGGCTCAGCGCCAAGACTTCCAAGCCGCGCACCATGCCTGGATGCCACTGCCGATCAGGCGGACGCACCACCACTCTTTCTGAATCATGATCGTCGAGCTGGCGCAGCTTAACGAACAGCGTGCAGCCAGTTTCGCTGCCCGGTGCATGTTGGGATTGAGGCGGATTTTTGATGTAGGAGCCAGCAGGGTAGGTGCCTTGTTCATCCGCGAATTCGCCCTCAAGCACAATAATCTCCTCGCCCTGCGGATGCGCATGAGCAGGAAACACCGAGCCGGGCGCATAGCGCACGATGCTGGTGGCCACAGCATCTTCGCCGCCATCGCGGGCCAGCAAGCGCCTTTGAATCCCCGCCACTGGACTGGGCTGCCAAGGCAGCTCAGTCGAGCGAAGTACGACACGTTGAGACAGATCAGTGTTGAGCTTCATGGCAAGCTGGATCAGGCGGCAGCGTAAACACGCACATCCGGCGCACTTTGCAGCAGCGGCT
>JANMDE010000007.1:0-2780 GCA_031376105.1 Variovorax sp.
TGCCGCTGCCGCCTGCAACGCCGATGACGAAGGTGGGAAAAGCCGAGGCGGGTGCAGAGACGGAGGAAGGGATGGCATTCATGCGGGGTATGTTAATCGCAGTTTGTGCGTTCTCGCGTTTGGCCTCTTGGCGTCTTACAAAGAGCAGCGCTGATTGGGCGGGCCTGCGATGGGCTCATGCTTGTTCCTCGCGAGCGCGGCGGCACCAGCCGCCAGAATGACGAGTGGAAATGCTTCCCGCATTTCCAAACGCTCCGGTACAAAAATCGCCCATCGCAGACCCGCCCACTCAGCGCCTTTTTGGCGCTTTGTTCGACACAAATGGCGGGTATGCAACTCGATCCACGCCGTGTGTTTGTCACGGAGTCCATCCAAGCCAGTTAGGCATCAGCCGGGCACAACGCAGTACCTTGAACTAGGAGGGTCTGCAATGCATTTGCTAACCAACTGTGAAGCGTATCAAAATGAGGGAGATCTCCTTCCACAGGCGGAGTACTCGACGTGGCGGCAAACTGGAGAGCCTTTGCCGGTGGGAGTGGAGCACCAACCGATGCATTGATGATGCGTGGAAGATTAGAACGGTGCGCCATTCGGTTGCGTAGATCTGTCCACAGCTTCCACTCGTTTGAGGCGCAGATGACTTGCAATGCCACTGATAGGCCCGTGGTCGGCGCGTTCGTTGTCAGCCAGTCGTTGAGACGACTTAGGTTACACACCCGCTGTTGCTTAACTCCAAAGGGCAGAGCTAACACTCTCGGATGGCTTGCTAAAGCTGCTAGGGCGTAGGCAGTGCTGTCCATGCAGGAGACGCCAGCGGAAAACATACCAAAAAGGGTCTTTTCTCGAACATATATACCTTCATGAGGTACCGACTCGCCAAGTTCATTCCAAGAGCGTTTGTAGGCTTCCCAATCTTCGCCAGCAGCGCGGAAGCGCCAGCCAATGAGATTCGATGCCCCAGCGAACTCCTGCCATTCAGGTCCCTTCTGTGGCTGTAGCAGGACTTTACGAGCGGCGGCCATGAAGTGCTCCAATTCTTCGACGGGGAAGTCGTCTGGGACGTCTGTGCAGTACTCTTCGCAATAGCGCATGTGAGTCTGATGCCTACTAGTTGCAGCAAAGGGGAGAACAAAGGTTGTCCATGCAAGGCTCAAGCTGAACCAGTGTTCCTAAAGCTGACTGACTTTGGTGTGACTGGTTGACCAACTGGTTAAGGCGAGTGCAATAGCTCAACGTTTACTTCTCCGGTAGTAACTACTTCGACGACTTCGTTCTCCGTCCAGATACGATACTGCTTGGCAGGTCCTTCGGCGGTCGAATACCACCCGTGCTTGGCCTCTATGTAATCCAAGTATTTTGATCGCGTGATTACTGAAACAAAGCCGGCGTCATCTCGTTCCTCTGTCTTGTCGAACGCCGAGTAAGACTCGTCGACAACCTGCCAAGTGATATAGCTTGCGAAAGAGATGCGGAAATGCCTGCTCTTTGTCTCTGGTGCTATGGCTCGCAATCCTTCCATCACATTGCCGCAAATCTCAACACTCTCTTCCCTGTCTGCGACGAATCCCTCTACGACGTCGATGACGAGCGTCCGGTCATCCGATGCATACTTCAGAAGCGATAGGAACCATGTGTGACCTGAATCAAGAGGTGTCTTCATCCGCGCCTTAACGAATAGTGCTTATCTGCCGCTTGAAGCGGCGAGAACTGAGGTGGGATTGAGGTACATTCCGCATATCTTTGATTTATAACCTAGTTTTTTAAAGCACCTTCATCAACTGCCGTAACTTGCGGTACGTCACAAAAAACGCAGGTCGTAAACAAGCTCCCTCTCCAACTCCCGGCCTGTGCAAACCGCCTTCGGGTGGGCGATTTGTGCAGCGCAGCGTTTGAAAGCCCTTGGCGCTTTCGCTTCGTCATTCAAGGCGGGGAGTCCCGCCTGGCGCGCGAGAAGCACCATGAGCCCACCCGAAGGCGGTTTGCACAGGCCGTAAGCGCGCCACACCCATCAGCACGCAAAATACAAGCCAAATCAGCCTCTAGCCGTGACAGAATCTGCGCAACATGCTATCAAAACAGAAGCATCTCAACAGCGTATCCAGATCGCGCAAAATAACGAAATGCAGCTTTCTCAATCGCCCCTTGATGCGGCCTTCGTTCAAAACCCCTATGTTTTTTACGAGCGGGCACGCGCCGTGGGGCCGTTTTTTCATTGGGAAGAATACGGCATGCTGGCCACCGGGGATTACGCGGCAGTCAACGCTGTTCTGCGCAGCCGCAGCTTTGGGCGCGAAGCCTTGCCGCAGCAGAGGGCGGCGATCCCAGAGCATTTGAAGCCGTTTTATGCCGTGGAGGCGCATTCCATGCTGGAGCTGGAGCCGCCGCGCCACACGCGGCTGCGCAATTTGGTGCTGCGCGCCTTCACCACACGGCGCATTGCGGCTTTGCAGCCAGAGATTGAAAGCCTCTCGCATGAGCTGATCGATACCTTGATCGACACATTCCCATCGGGTGAGTTTGATCTGCTCACGCACTTTGGCCAGCGCCTGCCGGTCACCATCATTGCGCGGCTGCTGGGTGTGCCGGAAAGCATGTGCGACGACCTTTTGAGATGGTCGCGGGCGATGGTGGGCATGTATATGGCAGGGCGCACGCGTGAGACGGAAGACCGCGCCGTGGCGGCGACGCAGGCTTTTGTTGAGTTTCTGAAAAGCTATGTGCAGATTCGCCGCAAAGACCCACGCGATGACCTCATCACCGAGCTGATCGCGGCGGAAGAG
>JANMDE010000032.1:0-16212 GCA_031376105.1 Variovorax sp.
TGTTGCGCTTGCGATCAAGCTTGATGACTTTGAATTCCAAAGTCTTGTTCTCGTACGGAGACAGATCTTTGATCGGGCGTGTTTCGATGAGGGAGCCGGGCAAGAAGGCGCGGATGCCATTGACCAAAACAGTGAGGCCGCCTTTGACTTTGCCAGAGGTCACGCCGGTGACGAATTCGCCGGATTCCAGCGCTTTTTCTAGGCTGAGCCAGGAAGCGAGGCGCTTGGCGGTGTCGCGAGAAAGGATGGTGTCGCCGTAGCCGTTTTCCACAGCGCCGATGGCCACAGAAACGAAATCGCCCACTTTGACTTCAAGTTCGCCTTGGTCGTTTTTGAATTCGGCGATTTCGATATAGGCTTCGTTTTTCAAGCCAGCGTTCACAACGACGTGGTTGTGGTCAACGCGGATGACTTCGGCGGTGATGACTTCACCGGAGCGCATTTCTGTGCGCTTGAGCGATTCTTCAAAGAGGGCTGCAAAAGATTCAGACATGTCAATTTCCTGTTGCGCAAAGCCTCAAACAGCGACGGGATGACGCTTCAAATTTGATAGCAGTTAGCGCAGGTTTTGTGCGGGAGAACGAGAGTTTTGCCCGCGGGTTAGGTTAAAAATCCAGCTAACTGAGCGCCAAGCAGCGCGAAGGGAGTTAGCTGGGCCATGACTCAAAGTTATTGAGTCGTTCTCTTTCTATTGCGCAGGCTTTGAAGCTCAAAGCCCTTGCTTGCTACGCCACTGGTTGAGAACAAAAATCACCGATTCTTCGATGGTTTGTCCAGAATTGTCCAAGAGCACAGCATCCTCGGCTGCTCTTAGCGGCGCAGAAACGCGAGAGGTGTCTCGCAGATCGCGCGCTTCCAAGTCAATGCGAAGGATATCGATATTAGCAGAAATTCCCTTTGAAATCAACTGCTTATGACGACGCTCGGCACGTTTCTCGGCACTGGCAGTCAGGTAAATTTTCAGCGGTGAACTGGGAAAAATCACGGTACCCATGTCGCGCCCATCGGCCACCAAGCCGGGCAATTGGGCAAAACTATGCTGCAACTGCGTCAAAGCGCTGCGCACGCTGGCGAAAACCGACACTTTGGACGCTCCCATGCCCATCTCTTCGCTGCGAATGGCCTCGCTCACGTCTTCTTCGTTGAGTAGCACCGCTTGGCCTTCAAACACCACGGGCAGCCGAGCGGCTAACTTTGCGAGCCCGGCCTCATCATCCCAAGCAATGGATTGTTGTTTGGCAGCCAACGCCGTGAGGCGATAGAGTGCGCCGGAATCGAGGTAGTGGTAGCCGAGCTGCTCCGCCAAGCGGCTGGCCAATGTGCCTTTGCCGGATGCTGTGGGGCCGTCCACACAAATCACGGGCACGCTGCGTGGGCGGACGACGGAAAACAGGGTTTCAAAATAATCAGGAAAGGTTTTGGCCACGCATTTGGGGTCTTCAATGCGCACCGTCTTGCCAGCCGGGTTGAACGCGGCAAGCGAGAAACACATGGCGATGCGGTGATCATCGTAGGTGTGGATGCTGGCGGCGTTCCAATCGCTCAACTTGGGTGGCGTGATTTGGATGAAATCTTGGCCTTCCACAACGCTCGCGCCCAGCTTGCGCAGCTCTGTGGTCATCGCGGCAATGCGATCGGTTTCTTTCACGCGCCAGCTGGCGATGTTGCGCAAGGTGGTCGTGCCGTCGGCGTAAAGAGCCATCACCGCCAGTGTCATCGCGGCATCGGGGATGTGGTTGCAATCAAGATCAATCGCTTTGAGGGGCCAGGCGCCTCGGCTGATGTCCAAATGGTTCGCGCCGCTGGTGATTTCAGCGCCCATGAGCCGTGCGGCATCCATAAAACGGATGTCGCCTTGAATCGCGTTCTCGCTCAGGCCTTCAATCCGAATTTTTGAGTTATTTTGGCCATTATCCCTTATAGATATTGCTCCGAGTGCTATAAAATAGCTAGCGGATGAGGCATCCGCTTCGACCCAAATATCGCCCGGCGATTGGTACTTTGCGCCCCTTGGAATCGTGAAGCGCTTCCAGGCATCGCGCTGCACTGCAATACCAAATTTGGCGAGCAGATTGAGCGTGATTTCAATGTAAGGCTTGGAGATCAGTTCGCCGATCACGTCGATATGAATGTCTTGCTTGGCAACGAGCGGAAGAGCAAGTAGCAAGGCAGTGAGAAACTGGCTAGATACATCACCGCGCACGGCAATGGGTGCATCCAGCTTCAGGTTCGGTGGGCCAATGTGCAGTGGTGGGAAACCATCGTTACCGGTGTATTCAACTGTGCAACCCAATTGGCGCTGCGCATCGACCAAATCGCCAATCGGCCGCTCATGCATGCGCGGCACGCCAGACAGCGCGAAATCGCCACCCAACACCGCGAGTGCTGCGGTCAGGGGGCGCATGGCCGTGCCGGCATTGCCTAAAAACAACTTGGCCGAGATCTTTGGCGTTTGGCCCCCCAAGCCGGTGATTGCCACATCGGTGGCGACGCCATTCACGCCGCGCTCCACACCACAACCCAGTTGGGCCAGTGAGGTGAGCATCACGCGGGTGTCGTCTGAATCAAGCAGGTCATGAATCAGCGTGCGGCCTTCGCTTAAGGCAGCCAAGAGCAAAACGCGATTGGAGATGCTTTTGGAACCAGGCAATTGCACGGTGCCTGCGCCGCTGAGCAAGGGCGGCAGATCGAGAAACGCTGTGGAAAACATGGGGTGTTTTGACGCTTACTTTCGCGTGGTCATTTTCCACTGCGCTCGTGTCAAGCTGGCGCGGTCAATTTCATGTTCAAGTTGATCCGATTGCTCAGCCTGCATCAAGCGCTCCAGCGCATGCAAGGCTTTTTGGAAATGGCGGGATTGGGCAAGTAGCTCTTGGCGATTGGCCATGAGCACGTCTGTCCAGAGCTTGGAATCGCTGGCGGCAATGCGCGTGAAATCGCGAAACCCCATACCGGCAAGAGACAAATATTCGCGGCCATTGGGCTGATCAGTAATGGCATTCATCATCGCAAACGCAATCAAATGCGGCAAATGACTCACGGCGGCGTAAGCAGAATCATGCGCCTCCGGCGACATTTTCAAAACTTGACAACCGAGTTTTTCCCAAAGCAGGGTCGCCTTGGCCAACTGCGCGGTTTGTGTGCGCTCGATCGGGGTGATGATGACTTGCTTGTTGTTGTACAGCGTGGCATCCGCATGCTCCACCCCAGACAACTCTTTGCCCGCAATCGGGTGCGCGGCCACAAAGATACCCACCTGATCTTTGAGCACGCGGCGCGCTGCATCGACCACATTGCGTTTGGTTGAGCCCACATCCATGACGAGCGTGTTGGGTGTGAGGATGTGTTTGATGCTTTTGAGTGTGGCTTCCGTGGCAGCCACAGGCACGGCGATCAGCACCAAGTCTGCGCCGGAAGCAGCGAGCAAAGCAGAGGGCGCTTCCACATCAATCACGCCCATTTGCATGGCGCGTTGCGTGGTGGAGGGTGATTTGCTGTATCCCACCACGCGCTTGACCAAGCCCGCTTTTTTCATGGCCAAGGCAAACGAGCCGCCCATCAGACCACAGCCGATCAATCCGAGTTGCTCAAACATATTTTCTTCTTGGGTTGAGGTTTTAAGCGCTGACTGGGTAAGAGCCGAGCAGTTTGAAATAGGCGCAGAGTGTGCGCAGTTCGGTCAAGGCAGCCGCCACGTGGGGCTCCTGCGCATGACCTTGCAAATCGATATAAAAATAATACTCCCACTGGCCTGTGCGAGCAGGGCGTGATTCAAAGCGCGTCATCGAAACGCCATGCGTCTTCAGGGGCACGAGCAAATCATGCACAGCACCGGGTTTGTTGGGCACAGAAATGATCAGGCTGGTGCAGTCTTTGCCGCTCGCTGCGGGAGCTGGAATGGTTTCGGGCAAGGCGATGATGCAAAAGCGGGTGCGGTTGTAGGCATCGTCTTGAATCGCGTGAGCCGCGACGTGCAAGCCAAAAATACTGGCGGCACGTTCACCTGCGAGTGCAGCCCAGCTTGGATTTTCAGCGGTGAGGCGTGCGCCCTCGGCATTGCTAGACACCGCCTTGCGCTCAGCATGTGGCAAGTGTTTGGTGAGCCATTCTTGGCATTGGGCGAGTGCCTGCGGATGCGCTGCCACCACTTCAATGCCTTGCAAATCATTGGATTTTCGCAGCAGATGATGGCGCACCATTAAGCTGACTTCACCGACGATTTGTGCAGGCGTTTGCAACATTAAATCCAAACTGCGCGTGACCGGCCCTTCAGTAGAGTTTTCTACGCCGACCACTCCAAAATGCGCCGAACCCGCCGCAGTAGCTTGAAACACTTGGTCGAAATTCGCACAGTAAATCAGCTCCACGCTGGCACCGAAAAATTCTAAAGCGGCTTGCTCGCAAAACGTACCCGCTGGCCCGAGCACAGCCACGCGTTGCGCAGCTTCTAAACTGCGGCAGGCGGACATCACTTCGCGCCAAATATGGCTGATGTTTTCAGCTTTGAGCGGCCCTTGATTTTTGCTTTGAAGTTGAGCAATCACCTGCGCTTCGCGCTCAGGCCGATACACCGCCGAGCCTTCCACACGCTTGATCTCGCCCACTTCGCCAGCCAACTGCGCCCGCTTGTTCAAAGCGGCCAACAGCTCACGATCCACCGCATCGATCTCGGCGCGAAGCTGCTCAAGGGTTTTAGTGCTCATTTCGGGCTCTGGCCGTTATAAATAATGCGTACTTTGCTATTGAAATAGGAGTGACTCAAACGTCAGATGGAGGCTCGTCACTACCCTGTGTACCGCCTTCTGTGCCCGCATCATCTGCTGCCTCCACATCATCTACAGCCGCATCGTTTTCCACAATCCGCTGCAAGCCGCTGAGTTTGGTGCCGTCATCCAGAGCAATCAAGGTCACGCCTTGCGTGGCGCGCCCCAGTTCGCGGATTTCGCTCACTCGCGTGCGAACGATCACACCCTTGTCGGTGATCATCATGATTTCGTCATCGGGATGCACCAACGTGGCCGCCACGATCTTGCCGTTGCGCTCAGATTGCTGAATCGCAATCATGCCTTTGGTGCCGCGACCATGGCGTGTGTATTCTTGGATGTTAGTGCGCTTGCCGAAGCCATTGGCAGTGGCGGTGAGCACGCTTTGCTGCTCATCTTCTGCCACGAGCAGCGCGATCACGTTTTGCGTCTCTTCCAACATCATGCCGCGCACACCGCGCGCTTGCCTGCCCATCGGGCGTACATCGTTTTCATCGAAGCGCACCGCTTTACCGCCGTCGCTAAATAGCATCACATCATGTTTGCCGTCGGTCAGCGATGCGCCGATCAAGAAGTCGCCCTCATCCAAATCCACAGCGATGATGCCGCCTTTGCGAGGGTTGGAGAATTCATCGAGTGCCGTCTTCTTCACGGTGCCAAGAGACGTTGCCATGAAGACGTAATGATCAGCAGGGAATTTGCGGTTCTCGCCGGTAAGCGCCAGCACGACGTTGATTTTCTCGCCGTCTTGCAACGGAAACATATTCACAATCGGGCGGCCGCGCGAGCCGCGCGAGCCCGCTGGCACTTCCCAGACTTTGAGCCAATACAAGCGGCCTCGGTTGGAGAAGCAGAGCAAATAATCATGCGTGTTGGCAATGAAGAGCTGGTCAATCCAATCGTCTTCCTTGGTTTGAGCCGCTTGCTTGCCGCGCCCGCCGCGTTTTTGTGCGCGGTATTCGGAGAGTGGCTGGCTCTTGATGTAGCCAGTGTGCGAGAGCGTGACCACCATGTCGGTCGGCGTGATCAAGTCTTCAGTCGACATATCTTGCGCGTTGTGCTCAATCTCAGAGCGGCGAGCGCCTAGCTTTGTTTGACCGAATTCGGTTTTGATCGCAATCAGTTCTTCGCTGATGATCGCGCCCACGCGTTCTGGCTTGGCCAGAATGTCCAGCAGATCGTCAATCACCGACATGACCTCTTTGTATTCGGCCACGATCTTGTCTTGCTCTAAGCCAGTGAGGCGTTGCAAGCGCATGTTCAAAATTTCGGTCGTTTGCGATTCAGAGAGGCGATACAGCCCATCTTGTTGCAGGCCAAATTCGCGCTCCAAACCGTTGGGGCGATAGTCATCTGCGCTGATCACACTACCATCGGCTTTCGCGCGAGTGAGCATTTGCTTGACGATTTGGCTGTCCCAGGTCTTGCTCATCAACTCGGCTTTGGCCACGGGCGGCGTAGGCGCGTTGCGGATGATTTTGATGAACTCATCAATATTGGCCAGCGCCACCGCCAAGCCTTCGAGCAAATGACCGCGATCGCGTGCTTTGCGCAGTTCAAACACCGTGCGGCGCGTGATCACTTCGCGGCGATGCAGCAAAAACACGCTGATCAGCGTCTTCAAATTACACAGCTTGGGCTGTCCATCAATCAGCGCTACCGTGTTCACGCCAAACGTGTCTTGCAACTGCGTGAGTTTGTAGAGATTGTTCAGCACCACCTCGGGCACTTCGCCGCGCTTGAGCTCGATCACCAAGCGCATGCCAGATTTGTCCGACTCGTCTTGAATATGTGAGATGCCCTCTAACTTTTTCTCGTGCACCAATTCGGCAATGCGCTCTTGCAGCGTTTTCTTGTTTACTTGATAAGGCAGTTCATCCACGATGATGGATTGGCGCTGGCCTTTGTCGATGTCTTCAAAATGCACTTTCGCGCGCATCACCACGCGGCCACGCCCGGTGCGGAACGCTTCTTTCACGCCGCTTGTGCCATAAATAATGCCGCCCGTGGGGAAATCAGGCGCAGGCACGATTTCCATCAAATCGTCAATGCTGGCATCAGGGTTTTTCAGCAAATGCAAGCAGGCATCGATCACTTCATTCAAGTTGTGCGGCGGAATATTCGTGGCCATGCCCACGGCGATGCCGGTGGAGCCGTTGACCAACAAATTCGGAAAGCGCGCTGGCAACACCAAAGGCTCTTTTTCTGAGCCGTCATAGTTGGGGCCGAAATCGACGGTTTCTTTGTCAATATCAGCCAGCAATTCATGGGCGATTTTTGCCAAGCGGATTTCGGTGTAACGCATGGCGGCGGGATTGTCGCCGTCCACGCTGCCGAAATTGCCTTGGCCATCCACCAGCATGTGACGCAGAGAGAAAGGTTGCGCCATACGCACGATGGTGTCGTAAATTGCCGAGTCACCGTGCGGATGGTATTTACCCATCACATCACCCACGATACGTGCGCTCTTGCGGTATGGGCGGTTGTAATCGTTGTTTTGCTCGTGCATGCCATACAGCACGCGGCGATGCACAGGCTTCAAGCCATCCCTTGCATCAGGCAACGCGCGGCCCACGATCACGCTCATCGCGTAATCAAGGTAGCTGCGGCGCATTTCCTCTTCGAGGCTGATGGGCAAGGTTTCTTTGGCGAATGGAATCATGGGTTGTGGCGCAAACTGCTTAATTCTTCTGGAATTTCGAGGAGCAACGCGCCTAGGCAAGCCGCTGCTATGTCGCTCAAAACCAACGATTTTAGCCCGCTTTGTCAACACCCCATCAAGCGATCATCCTGTGCCGCTTCCGAAGGTAAATTTGGGTAATGTGTCGCTCATTAGCAACATTTTCAACTCTTGCCAATTTGTAAATGACACACATTTGGCGTGTGCCAAGGTCTGTGGCACAATCGTTTCACGAGTTAGTTTGACCAACTCGCTTCAAGCAGCTTCTTTTGGCTGTGGTATTAATTCTGAGGATGAACATGAAAAAACTGAATCAAGTCGCCGCGTTGTTCGCAACCGTTGCTCTCGCTGGCTCTGCTCTGGCTGCTGGCTCTAATGCTGCTTCCGATAACTGGCGCACTGGCCACGGCAATCTGCAGTGGAAAAACTCTGACGGCACTCTGTGCTGGCGCGATGCTGCTTGGACACCTGCTACAGCTGCTAAAGGCTGTGATGGTGCGATTGTTGCTCCTCCTGCACCCCCACCTCCTCCTGTTGCCACGAAAGTGACTTACGCTGCTGACGCATTCTTTGATGTCAATAAGTCTGTCATCAAGCCAGAAGGCAAAGCCAAGATGGATGATCTGGTCGGCAAGATCAAAGACATCAACTTGGAAGTGATCATCGGCGTCGGCCACACCGACAGCGATGGTGGCGACGCTTTCAATCAGAAGCTCTCTGTGTCTCGCGCTGAAGCCGTCAAGGCTTACCTCGTGTCCAAAGGCATCGAGAAAAATCGCGTGTACACCGAAGGCAAGGGCGAGAAGCAGCCAGTTGCTGACAACAAGACCAAAGAAGGCAAAGCGAAAAACCGCCGCGTTGAGATCGAAGTTGTTGGTACCCGTACTAACAAGTAATTGGCACCTAGCGCCAACAAGTCATCCTTCGGGATACTTTCAAAAAACCGCCTTCGGGCGGTTTTTTTATGTCTGTTTCTTTTGTTTGGAGCTGGGTAGATGAGTTACCGAAAAGATGAGCCTTATTGGTGCGCCATGGCCGGTGATCGACGCAGTCGTCGTGGCCTCATGCGCGGCCGCCCCATGCACGAAGAAATCTCACTCATAGCCGACCCATGGCAGAAAGAAGCCCCTCGCGCACCAACAAAAAACAAATCTTTAACCCGCCAAAACCACAAACCAAAGAACTGAGCCACAATTCAAACCATGACTGCAACCCTTGACAAAGCTACCAACGCTGACCCCGCCGAACTGGCCAAATTCTCCGCCCTCGCGCACCGCTGGTGGGATACCACGGGCGAATTCAAGCCCTTGCATGCCATCAACCCACTGCGCTTGGATTGGATCGACCAAGCCACCACTCTGCAAGACAAAAAAGTGCTCGATATTGGTTGTGGCGGTGGGATTTTGGCGGATTCGATGGCACGACGAGGCGCGAATGTGCTTGGGATTGATTTAGCCACAAAAGCGCTTAAAGTGGCGCAATTGCATGCGATTGAGGCGCAAACGCCGAATATTTATTACCGCGAGATCAGCGCTGAAGATTTGGCCGACGAACAGCCAGGGGCATTCGATATCGTCACCTGTATGGAAATGCTAGAACACGTGCCCGATCCAGCATCTGTCGTTAAAGCGTGTGCAACTCTGGTTAAACCCGGCGGTTGGGTCTTCTTCTCTACGATCAATCGCAATGCGAAGGCTTGGCTGTTTGCGGTGGTGGGGGCGGAATATGTGCTCAATATGCTGCCCCGCGGCACCCATGATTACGCAAAATTCATCCGCCCGAGCGAGCTTTTGCGGGATGTACGTGAGGCGGGTTTGGAGCAACGTGAATTGCGGGGCTTGGAGCATAACCCCATCACCGGCCGCTACTGGCTCAGCCAAGACACCAGTGTGAATTACCTGATGGCCACGCGCGCTCCGGCGGCGTGACGACGCTTGTTAGGTGTCCATCATAACTATTAATTTAATAGCAAACTATCTATATTCTATAAGGGCGTATGCCCATAAATCCTTTGAACACTGCGCTCTCCCCACCCCAAGCCATCTTCTTTGATTTAGATGGCACCCTGATCGACAGCGCGCCCGATTTGGCTGCGGCTGCCGACAAGCTGCGCACTGATCGCGGCCTGGCTTCTATTGCTTACGAGCGCTACCGCCCCATGGCTGGCGCAGGTGCGCGCGGCATGTTGGCGGTGGGTTTTGAGATGAAGCCAGATCACCCTGATTACGAAGCTTATCGCGAAGAGTTTTATGTGAACTACGAAAACAGCCTCACAGCGCGAACCTTTGCTTTTGACGGCATCGTGCAGCTTTTGTCGGCAATTCGCAGTAAAAATCTGATTTGGGGCATTGTGACCAACAAGTCCAAGCGCTTCACCGAGCCCTTGGTGGCGCAAATGCCGCTTCTTCATGGTGCGGCTGCCGTGATCAGCGGCGATTCCACGCCGCACACCAAGCCGCATCCGGCGCCCGTGCTGGCTGCCGCCCGGATTGCGGGCATCGAGCCCGCGAAATGCTGGTATGTGGGCGACGATCGGCGCGACATTGAATCGGGCCGCGCCGCCGGCATGACGACAATTGCCGCCAATTGGGGCTATCTCGGCGAACATGCCGTGCATGCGTGGGGCGCAGACGCAGTGGCCGCGCAGCCCGTGGATCTGCTGCACCTGCTGGGCTGGACGGCCTAAGCCGATCCACGATGAAAGCCTTAGCGCACTTTGCCATGCCGCTTGCAAAGCGCAACAAAGCCGCCTTAGTAGCTCTTTTTTTGGTAGCAGTCTATTCAGCAAATGCAAGGGCTAGCGAATGTTTTGACGATCAACAGCTGCAACAGCTGCAAACGCCCGGCAACCCCGTGCGCGGCACACTGATCTATGTTTGGTCGCCGCGCATGGTGTATTCGGTGAGCAATATGAGCCTGGCCTCGCGCGCAGCCGCAGCTGCGGGTTTGGATTTTGTGGTGGTGCACGACATGCGCGTGCCAAGGGAAGAAATGTTGCAGCATCACCCCTTGGGCGCACGCTCTCCCAGATGGCTCAATTCTTCAGGCGAGCCAAGATCTGAGCCTGAACCCGAGCGCGATCTGGCCACGCCGCCCTTTGTTTCTCTGCTGGACAGTAGCCGCCCTTTGTGTGCTCCAAAACTGATTCAGAGCGAGGCGCTGCGGCATTTCCCCACCGCGTTTGTGGTCAGCGCGGGCGGCATTCATCCGCATCCCATTGTGGGCGCGATGCCGTGGCAGGCGTGGGTCAGCAGTTTGGATCAGCGCCTGAGTCAGCAATTGAACCCGCGATTGAGCCCGCGATTGGAGCGGCCATGAGACTTGCACGTCGCCATTCGTATGCTATATATTCAATAGCACTCTTCTCAGTATTTATAACGGCAGACGCCCAGAATAGCTCTGAAAATCCCTCGCAAGAAGCGCTGCAAGCCTGCATTCCCGCCCACCAGTTTGCCGAGCTGCCCGCAGCCATTGCAGGCTCGCAAACCGATGCTTATGGCAAAACGACGGTGGCGCTCGGTGCCTATGAGCGCGTGAGCCCCGATGGACGCTTTGTTTTGCGCAGCTATTCTGGGCAAAAGCTGGGTGAAGTGAGCCTGATTGAACTGAGCTTGGACGGTCAGGTGCTCCGCGCGATTCCCACGCCGCTTAAAAACGAAGCCTTTCCGGTGCAGGGTAGTTGGCGCTATTTGGTGGATACGAATGGCGATCACTATACTTTTAATAGCATACTTCGCAATATCTATAAGGGCAATCAGCCTAATTCTCTCCTCAACGCCGCGCAACCCGTGTTTCGCGGCGGTATGAACGGCTTTTATGCCGCTGCCTCAGAATTGCCATCCGCCAAATCCGGCCATATCCGCATCCGCTCGCTCTCTTGGCCGAACGCAACGGGCGATTCGCAAACCCAAGGCGAGGGCGCACTGGTCTCGCGCACCATTGAAGTCGACACACGGCGCCACGCCATCACCTTTGATAGTGGCCCCGTGTTTCATTGCAAAGAGCGCGTTCGGCAAGACGGCCCGCTGTACGCCTTGCCCATGATCAGCGTGAGCGGCGAAGAATTTGCCGCGCTGCCGCAAACCCCCGTGCAGGGCAAGCAAACCATGCGCATTTTTGGCTTTGGCGAGGATGGCAAGGGCTGCGATATGCGGCAAGCCTTTGATTTTTCTAGCGGAAAAGCCATTTTTGGCTTCTCGCAGCCCGCGCCTAAGGACAAACTTCCCCAAGCAGCCCAAGTCACCCAGCCAGCCGATCTCGCTTGGGAATACCAAGGCAATGCCCACTGGTACAGCCGCGAACTGGGCATGCCTTTCAACCTGAGCCCATTCGAGCTAGAAGGTCGCCGCGCTGGCGCTGATTTTGAGATCACCGCCAGCGCCTTCCCCGGCCTCACGGCGGACGGCCGCGTGATCTATGGCGCTGAGCTCAAAGATTGCAGCAACGGGGCATGCCGCCAGCGCGTGGGCTACATCATCAGCGATCCCTACCAAAGCAATGCCTACCGCAATTTCTTGCTCACCTACAAAGGCAAGGCACGCCAGCAGTGCATCACGCGCGCGGAGGTGCTCAAAGTGCGTGCTGAATTTGAGCAGCGCAGAGCATTGCCTTGAAAATCAGGGAAAACCCCGCGTTTTTCAGGCGCTGCGCTCTAGAAACTCCCGCCTTCACAGCCTACGATGCCAACAGGCGGAGCCTACTTTTGGAGAAATAAAATGTTTGATTACGTGATCGTGGGTGGCGGCTCAGCCGGTTGTGTGTTGGCTTCGCGTTTGACGGAAGACCCAGCCGTGAAAGTGGCTTTGCTGGAAGCGGGCACGGCAGACAGCTCGGTGCTCATCCATTGCCCTGCAGGCCTTGCCTTGATGGCGCAAACGAAGATTGCCAATTGGGCTTATGAGACCGTGCCGCAAACCGGTCTGAATGGCCGCAAAGGCTATCAGCCGCGTGGCAAGGTGTTGGGCGGCTCCAGCTCGATCAACGCCATGATTTATATCCGTGGCCAGCGCGAAGACTATGACGATTGGGCGGCGCAAGGCAATGCGGGCTGGGCTTTTGACGACGTGCTCCCGTATTTCAAACGTTCTGAAAATAACGAGCGTGGCGCAGATGCGTTTCATGGCACAGGTGGCCCGCTGAACGTGAAAGACCTCACTTCACCGAATCGTTTCAGCGCGATTTTTGCGGAAGCTGGCCGCCAAGCCGGTTATCCCGTGAACCCCGATTTCAATGGCGCAAGCCAAGAGGGCGTGGGCGTCTACCAAGTGACGCATAAAAACGGCGAGCGCTGGAGCGCCGCGAAAGGCTATCTCACGCCGAATCTGAAGCGCGCCAACTTAACGGTGATCACCGGCGCGCATGCCACGAAAATTCTGTTTGAAGGCAAGAAAGCAGTCGGCGTGGAATACAGCCAAGGCGGCGAGCTAAAAACCATCAAAGCTGTGGGCGAAGTGATTCTGAGCGGCGGGGCATTCGCATCGCCCCAGCTGCTGATGCTCTCCGGCGTGGGCGCAGCTGCGCAGCTGCAACAGCACGGCATCACGCCGCTGCACGATTTGCCCGGCGTCGGCCAGCATCTGCATGACCACATGGATGCCGTGCAGGTGTACAACGCGCCCCAGCTCACCGAGCTGTTTGGCCTGTCGTTCCAAGCCATGATCAACGTGATCAAAGGCATTTCTGAATGGCGCAATTTCCGCACCGGCATGCTTACCACCAATTTCGCTGAAGCCGGCGGTTTCATCAAAAGTGCTCCAGATGAAGCTCGCCCCGATCTGCAATTCCATTTCGTCGTCGGCAAGCTCATCAACCACGGCCGCACACCCACTTGGGGCCACGGCTATTCCTGCCACGTTTGCGTCTTGCGCCCCAAGAGCCGAGGCAGCCTCAAACTAGCCAGCAACGATCCGTTTGCTGCGCCCTTGATTGACCCGGCCTTCATGCAAGACCCCGACGACGTGCAGCGCTTGGTTAAAGGCTTCAAAATCATGCGCGGCGTGATGAACCAACCCGCGCTGGCAGGCTTTGCCGGCAAAGAGCTCCCGCTCTCAGGCACATCGCAAACCGATGCGCAAATTGAGCAATTCATCCGCAATAACGGCGACACGATTTATCACCCGGTGGGCACGTGTCGCATGGGCCAAGACCCGTTCGACGTCGTCGATGCCCGCCTGAAAGTTCACGGCCTGCAAAACCTTCGCGTCGTCGATGCATCCATCATGCCCCAACTCGTCAGCGGCAACACCAATGGCCCCACCATCATGATCGCCGAAAAAGCCGCAGACATGATTCGTGAGGATGCGCGGGCGGTTTAAGCGCTTCTTCTTATGCGTTTTGTAAGCGTTTACTGCGAGTTGGGCAGTCAACCAGCACTGCAAATTTAATAGCAAGAAAATGAGTAAATACGCCGGCTAATGCTCAAATTACTTGAAATGACTTAGTAAAACCGTGCATCACTTCAGTGCCGCAGCAACAAGCGCTTTTCTTTCTTGTCCGTACAACTGCTTAAACGCTGCTTCCGGATCGCGTGATGCATACAGCTCAAGAAACTTTGGCAAGCCACCGACCTCGATGAGATAGCGTACGAGGCGATAACTAGAGGCGTAGTAGCTTTCGCGGAAGGCTTGGTCTTGCGTCAGGCTGGCTGGTGGAGAAGCCGCGGTGCCCAAGATTTCAGCAATCCCTTCAGCTACAGGGGGAAAGCTGGCGTAGCCCTCTCGGTTGGGCCCGACACCAGCGCCAGGATGCAGTTGCAGCGCAAGATAGTCTGCTAAGCCTTCGCGTAAGGTGTGGCTGTGAAATCGCCAAGTGAGCAAGTGAGCCAGTTCGTGCGCATACGTGGCATTCTTGCCAGCCAAAGCCATCCGAGCCACCAGCGGATTGAGGAAAAGGACAGGCTTGGGATTGCTTTGATGCTCGTAGCCTCCAAGCACATGGGACACCCGCGTTTCAGCAGAAACATAAATACTGATTCGCTCGCCAAGAGCGCGCGAATCCCACTTGCGACCAAGGATAGTTTCCATCTGTGTGATGGCGCGATCAGACAAGGGCGCAAGCTCTGTATTCACGGAAATCTTGTGTTCATAAAGATCCACGCGACCGGACGACGTTACAAGCTTCGCTTCTCGCATGATCTGTGCGTCTATGGACTGCGGCATCGGCTGTGCCTGCAAGCATGCGTGTAAGAAGACGAAGAGCAGAACACGCAGAACGTGAGTCAGTGTCATTTTTGGCTCCTAAAATCGCTATATCCCTGCAGTCGCAAAATTTTAGCGGAATGTGTTGCACGATATTACTATTAATTCAATAGCACTCTACGCAATAAATACGTCGGTTACTCGCATAAAGTGCCTCCAAATCACTCCGCCGGCTTGATATTCAACTCCTGCGCGAGCTTCTGCCAACGTGCCGTATCGCCTTCAACCATTGCCTTCATCTCCGCTGTGCCGCCGGCAGCGGGTGCGAGTGCGAGGACGGCGAGTTTTTCGCGAACATCGGGCATTTTCAGCACTTCATCCATCGCGGCAGCGAGGCGGTTGGTGACTGGGGCGGGCAGGCGAGCCGGCGCCATCAGGCCAAACCATTGTTCGTAGTCCATGCCGGGAATGCCGACTTCGGCAAACGTGGGCACGTTGGGAAAATCGGGGTGACGGCGTGAGCCTGTGACAGCCAGCGGGATGAGCTTGCCGCTTTTCACATGGCCGCCAGCGCTGGTCATGGTGGTGATGAAGGTGTTGACTTGGCCGCTCATCAAATCGATCATTGCGCGCGAGCTGCCTTGGTAGGGCACGCTGATGAATTTGATGCCGCTGCGCGCTTTGAAGAGATCGACCACCACCGAGCCCGTGCCTGCAATCGCTATGGAGTTTGTCGGGGTTGGCGCGCGCGTACTTGAGCACATCTTGCGCCGTCTTGGCTTCAAAGCCGGGGTGCGTGAGCAAGAAGGCGGGCGTTTTGCCGATCAAGGAAATCGGCGTGAAATCTTTCACAGCGTCATACGGCATCTTGGCGGTGTAAATCGGCGTGCTCGCATGAAACACATCCACCAACACCAGCGTGTAGCCATCAGCAGCAGACTTGGCCACGTGTTCCGTGCCAATCATCCCGCCCGCGCCGCCTTTGTTATCCACCACCACGCTCTGCTTGAGCACTTGGCCCAGCTTGTCTGCAATCAAGCGCCCCGTGCCATCGGAGCTACCGCCGGCAGGGAAGGGCACCACAATCTTGATCGGCTTGCTCGGAAACTCTTGCGCGAATGCGCGCGAGCTGCCTGCGAGCAAAGTGCTGGCAATGGTGAAAGAAAGCAATTCGCGGCGGTTGGTCATGATGCAGAGTTCCTTTGTGACAGTCATATGGCAGTGTAGCTTGCGGGTTGTGCGGTACACAAGCTGCGGGCAGAGAAAGTAGATTTTTTAAGAAATATCGGCAGTTAGCCGTTATAGAACATGCGTGTATTGCTATTGAATTTGTAGTACCGGAGGGTCGATGATTTAGCTCGAAGTGATGTACCTGCGGCCTACCGCCTGGCAGTTACCTCGCACAAGTTTTTTGAAAACACTCGCGATCGCGGCAACGGTGAATTTGAGATGGTCTCCGCGCGCCATTCAAAAAATTTCCGGCGCAACCAGCCAACGGTCCCCACGTATGACCTGGCTGGCATGCTGATCGTTGACTTCTTCAAAAAGCGCGTGCTGGCAAAGGAAAAGGCAGCGTACCCGCATGCCATGCTAAGAAGCCACAAATATTGAGCGCAACTGTCAACCAGAAAAC
>JANMDE010000062.1:0-2716 GCA_031376105.1 Variovorax sp.
GCAGAGCATTCGGAGCTGGCGATTCGGATTGAGTTGTTTGACGATGAAGTTGAATCGCTCAGCCTCTTTGACCCGCTCACTGGCCGCATTCGCCAGAAGATTCCGCGCTTCACCGTCTATCCGAGCAGCCATTACGTCACCCCGCGTGACAAGGTGCTGATGGCGGTGGAGACGATCAAGCTGGAGCTGGACAGTCGCTTAAAAGAGCTGGTTGGCATGGGCAAGCTGGTGGAGGCTCAAAGGCTTGAGCAGCGCACACGCTTTGATCTGGAGATGCTCAGCGAAGTGGGCCATTGCAAAGGCATTGAAAATTACACGCGCCATCTCTCCGGCGCACCCGAGGGCGCGCCACCCTCCACGCTCACCGACTACATGCCACAAGACGCATTGATGTTTTTAGATGAGAGCCACCAGATGATCGGTCAGCTCAGTGCCATGTACAACGGGGATCGCTCGCGCAAGACCACGCTGGTGGAATATGGCTTTCGCCTGCCCAGCGCTTTAGACAATCGCCCGCTGAAGTTGGAGGAGTTTGAGCAACGCATGCGCCAATGCATTTTCGTGAGCGCCACGCCCGCCGCTTATGAAAAAGAGCATGCGGGCCAGGTGGTGGAGCAATTGGTGCGGCCTACGGGCTTGGTAGACCCTGAAGTGGAGGTGCGCCCGGCAACGCATCAGGTGGACGATGTGTTACAGGAAATTCGCATTCGCTCGGAGAAGAATGAGCGTGTGTTGATTACTACTTTGACCAAGCGCATGGCCGAGCAGCTCACCGATTATTTGGCAGACAACGGCGTGAAGGTGCGCTATTTGCACAGCGATATCGACACGGTGGAGCGGGTCGAGATTTTGCGCGATCTGCGGCTGGGTGCGTTTGATGTGTTGGTGGGCATCAATTTGCTGCGCGAAGGTTTGGATATCCCTGAGGTCTCGCTCGTGGCAATTTTAGATGCCGACAAAGAAGGCTTTTTGCGCTCTGAGCGCAGCCTGATTCAAACGATTGGCCGCGCTGCGCGAAACCTGAACGGTCGCGCTATTTTGTATGCTGACCGCATGACTGATTCCATGACTCGGGCGATGGGCGAGACCGAGCGACGCCGTGTCAAGCAAACCGCGTTCAACCTAGAAAACGGCATCACGCCGGTGAGCATCATCAAGAAGGTCAAAGACCTGATCGACGGCGTTTACAGCGACAAAGCCAGTAAGGAAATGGCCAAACGCGATCTGGAGCGCGCGCATGTTGAAGACATGAGCGAGCGCGATATCGGTCGGCGCATCAAACAATTGGAAAAGCAAATGTTTGAGCATGCGAAGAATCTCGAATTCGAGAAAGCCGCGCGGGTGCGCGATCAGCTCTCTATGCTGCGCGAACAGGCTTTCGGCGCGACAGGGACAGACAATATTGTGCCGTTTAAAACTTAGTTGTAAAGATATTGGTCATACGCCCCTATAGAATATAGATAGTTTGCTATAGAAATAATAGCATCTATATGACGGCATATCGCTTCCGTTACGCCCCCCTGACGACGTTGATCTATTTTGTGGGCGCAGCCGCGAACAAGCGCGCGACGATGGCTAATATTTGAACAGCAGCATCCGAGATGTGGTGTTGCATGGCCAGCTTAGCTTTGTCAGCCTGACGGGCGCGACACAATTCAATCAGCGCGAGATGCTCGTCATGTGCCTGCTGGCGAATCGGTGTGTTGACGACTTGAAAGCGCAGGTAGCGCTCCGTTTTTTCGTGCAGAGAACGCACGATGTTCAGCGCGGTGGGTCGCCCGGCGGCGCGATACAAATGTTCATGCAAAACCCAATTGAGTTTGCCCCATTCCTCATTTGCCACACTGTTCATCGTTTCTACAATCCCCACGGCCTGATCCAATGCGGCCTCAGTCATGCGATGTGCGGCCTCTTCAAACAACCAAGGCTCTAGGCGTAGCCGCAAGTCAAACAATTCCTGCACTTCCTCTTGGGAAACAATCGACACATAGGCGCCCTTGTGCGGAATCAAATCCACCAAGCCCTCCGAGCTGAGCAGACGAATGGCCTCACGAATCGGTATGCGGCTCACGCCCAGCTCTTCAGACAGCGCCTCCTGCCTCAAAGCAGTCCCTGGCAGCAGCAAACCAGAGGTGATTCTTGCGCGCAGCTCATCTTCAACCAACTCCACTGCCGTTTTGCGAAGCAAACGCCCCCCCGCTCCGCGCGCTGGGCATGCGTGCGTGCGCCTGCCGAAGAGCGGCAAACTGCTTCTGCTGGGCGGCTACCAGTTCGCGGCCGACACCGGTTACTGGGGCCCGCTCTACCGGCAACTTCCTATGCAGGGCTGGACCTACGATATTGCCGCTAACCAATGGCAACTGCTCAAAGACTGGGGAAAGTGCGACGCCAAGTTGCCGGGCTCGCCGCCGTCTTTTATGAGCACCAAGGGCCAGCCACTGCTGGCTGCTTCCAGCGACGAGGACGTGGTCATAACCCTGAGTTACGAAGGCGGCACCACGGCTGTGCGCGCCTGCCGTGTCGAGCCCTCCCCGCCGGACGCGTCCGCCACGGCGAAGCTCGGAGCCAAGCCTGGCGCGGTGGAGTGGCGCACGGGACCGTACGACGTGGACTGGTACCTGGAAGGCGCCGCACCAGACGAAGCCGTCTTCCAGGCGCGGCTGAAGGCGCTGCCTGCAAACACGTGGACCGTGGTGACCAACAAGGAGTCCCGGAT
>JANMDE010000065.1:0-2096 GCA_031376105.1 Variovorax sp.
ATTCGCATCCCCACGATCAATCCGCCTGGCGATGCTTACGAAGCCTGCTCGCGGTTTCTCGGTGAGCGTCTGAAAAAACGCGGCTTTGAAGTTGAATACATTCGCGCTGAAGGCGCGCCGGGGGACAGCGATTCGCATCCGCGAACCAATGTGGTGGCTCGCTATGATGGCAAGGGGGCGCAGGGCAATGGCGAGTGCGTGCATTTCAACAGCCATATTGACGTGGTGGAGCCGGGCAGCGGCTGGACCTTTGAGCCGTTTGGCGGGCAGGTGAAAGATGGCAAGGTGTATGGGCGCGGCGCTTGCGACATGAAGGGCGGGCTGGCCTCATCGGTGATCGCTTGTGAGGCGCTGATTGACAGCGGCATCGCCTTCAACGGCGCTTTAGAAATCAGCGGCACGGTGGACGAAGAATCTGGCGGTTTTGCGGGTGTGGGCTATCTGGCAGAGCGAGGCTATTTCTCCAAGCCGCGCGTGCATCACGTGATCATTCCTGAGCCGCTGGGCGTGGATCGTATTTGTCTTGGGCACCGTGGCGTGTACTGGGCGGAGGTGGAAACCAAGGGCCGTATTGCACATGGCTCTATGCCGTTCTTGGGCGACAGCGCGATCAATCACATGAGCGCGTTTATTCATTTGCTAGAGACGAAGCTGCAGCCCTCGTTGGCGCAACGCCTCACCAGCGAGCCCGTGGAGCCGCCGGGAGCGCGTGTATCTACGCTTAACGTAAATAGCATTCATGGCGGGCAGGTGGAGCAGCGCTATGCGAACGACGCTCGCGGCTGGCCGACGATGGACACGCCTGCGCCAGTGGTGGCGCATAGTTGCCGTGCGGTGCTCGATCGCCGTTTCATTGCTGAGGAGCAGTTGGAGGACGTAAAACGCGAGATTTTAGACATGCTGCAAGAATTGCAGCGCACGCGGCCCGGCTTTGATTTCAATATCCGAGAGATCATGAGTTTTGTGCCCACAGCCACGCCGAAAGACGCACCGGTGGTGGATGCCACAGCTCGCGCGATTGCGCGCGTGTTGGGCCGCGAGCCGAGCTATATTTCCAGCCCCGGCACTTATGATCAGAAGCATATTGTGCGCACAGGCCATTTGAGAGACGTGATTGCTTATGGTCCAGGTATTTTGGATTTGGCGCATCAGCCCGATGAATATGTGGGCATTGCTGAGCTGGTGGATAGCGCGAAGATCATGGCCTTGGCCAGTTTGCGTTTGTTGGGGATCGACGAGAATCGTTGAGGAGGGGTCTTTATTTTTGCGATGAAGCGGGCAAAGCGCTTGCGGCCTATATCATTCGCGGCTTCGCGTTCTTTTCGCTCACTTCTCTTTCAGTATGTCTTCCCCCGGCCCCGGTTTGAATATTGCCCAGCAAGAGGCTGTGAATTTTTTGCATGGGCCTTGTCTCGTGCTCGCGGGCGCCGGCTCGGGCAAGACGCGGGTGATCACCCACAAGATTGCGCGGCTGATTGCGGCGGGTGTGCCGCCCGAGAAGATTGTGGCGATCACGTTTACCAATAAGGCCGCTGCAGAGATGCGCGAGCGCGCCAAGGCGCTGCTGATGGAAAATTTGGGGCGCGACGGGGCAAAGGCGGCGGGCAAGGTGGTGATTTGCACGTTTCACGCGCTTGGCGTGCGGATGCTGCGCGAGAGCGGCGAGGCGCTGGGCCTGAAAAAACAGTTTTCGATTTTGGACACGGATGACGTGCTGGCCATGATCAAAGACGCTGGCGGCAATACCGACAACAAGCAAGCGCGGATTTGGCAATGGGCGATCAGTGGTTGGAAAAACGCGGGGCTCAATTCGGCGCAAGCCATGGCGCAAGCAGCAAACGACGATGAGCGCGTGACCGCCAAAATCATGGAGCGCTACGAAGAGCGGCTCACCGCTTATCAGGCGGTGGATTTTGATGACTTTATTGGCCTGCCACTTAAGTTGCTACAAAATCATGATCAGCCGGCGCAGGTGTGGCGAGAGAAATTCGCGCACATCCTGGTGGATGAATACCAAGACACCAATGCGGTGCAGTATGACTTGCTCAAGAGAATGATGGGCAAAGAAGCGCGCTTTACGACGGTGGGCGATGACG
>JANMDE010000090.1:0-3172 GCA_031376105.1 Variovorax sp.
GAAAGCTGAGTTTGCCAAGAAGGCGGCAAAATCTGCGGCTGAGAAAGCGGCTCTGCCGATGTGAGGGCTTGCGATGCCATTTCGACTGACTCTTATTTTTATAGCACTCTTCGCAATCTTTATGCCTGCTATCGGCCAAAATAGCTCTAAAAATACCGCTCCGAGCGCTGCACCGATTTGCCCGGGTGCCAAGGAGCTGGCCAACACGGATTTCTTTGGCGCTTGGGTGTTGGAGTTACAAAGCGGGACTGGCGGCTCAGGCGGTACAGCAGGTGCGATGGGAGTTACGCAAACCACGCGCCTGACCTTTGAGCGTAATCCTGAGTTTGCCGAATCGCTCGCCGGGCATTTTCTGCAAGGCAGCTTGCGCCACGAGGTGTTTGGCGACATTGAAGAAGGCTCTCTCGATTTGGAAGAAAGCAACAATGGCAAAGACATCATTGCCCTGTGGACAGGCCGCGTGCAAGTAGGCAGTTGCGGTAAAGCCATCACGGGCACGCGGCGCTTGGTTGATATGCAGGCAGAGCAACGCTTTGTGTTGCGCCGCGCGGGCTGGTGATTTGCCGAGTTGCTCGGCTTTTGGTGTGTAAGGGTAGCGCGGGCTAACACGACTGCTGACGATGCTTACTTTAAAATCTTTGTTAGGGCTCGCCTTGCTGCCCGCTGGCGGCAGCGCACTGGCTATGGCCCTGATGGCGCAGCCCGATGCCAGTCAATGCGCCAGTGGCTTCGCTCAGAGCCAACAGCGCTTAGCGCAGCAACAGCGTGACGCGCCCGCTGCCGCAACCAAGCGCTTGCCGCAAAGCTTGGCCTCGCGCGGCCAGCGCGATATCGCTTGGGCCTGGTTGGCCTCGCCCACCGCGCGTTACCCTCACAGTTCCATGGGCTCGCCCCTGCATGCTGCCAGCTTAGAAGTGATCTCGCGCTCAGGCGCGGCTTACAGAGTGCAACTGCCCAGCCAGCGTGTTTTTGAAGATTTGCAGCCCCGCTTGGTTGATTTAGATGGCGATGGCCGCGACGAGATCATTGTGATCGAAGCCGATACCGAGCGCGGCGCAGCCTTGGTCGCCTATGGCTTACCCCGATCTGGCGCGAAAAATAACACTCAATTGGAAGAGCGCGCGCGTAGCAGCTATCTCGGCCTGCCCTTTCGCTGGCTCAACCCCGTGGGCTTTGCAGACTTTGATGGTGATGGCAAGCTCGATATCGCCAGCATCACCACACCCCATATTGGCGGCACGCTCACCCTGTATCGTTATACGCCGCCGCGCATCGAGCCCTTCGCTAAAGCCATGGATGTGTCAAACCATCAAATGGGCGACCCCAATTTGCAAATGCACGCCATCTTGGATCTGCCCGGCCAGCGTCCCACCGTGATCGTGCCCGACATGAGCCGTCGCGCTCTGCATGCGCTGCGCTGGGAAGAGGTCGACGGCAAAGCGCAATGGAAAGAGTTAGCCGATGTCAAGCCACTTCCTGGCCGCGTGACATACCTGATGCCCGCACCGCATGCCAATTCGTCCGCTTGCGCGCAACTGGCCGATGGCAGTTGGTGGCATATTGATCTGATGAAGTGACAGCGGCAACCTTCATGGCGCTCATACGCTATGAATAAGAGAGCAAGGTATGTATATACTATAAGGGCATAATCTCGATTCACATAGAAAAAAGCCCGCTGACCTTGCGGTAAGCGGGCTAACATCCAAAGGAGACTCTCTTCTTATTTGGACGCTTGGAGGGTGACAGAATCACGCATTGCGTTAAAACAGATCAGCGGTTGTAAGCGGTCTCGCCGTGGCTTGAAATATCCAAGCCTTCGCGCTCTTCTTCTTCGCTCACGCGCAGACCGATCACGAGATCAATCAGCTTGAAGGCGATGAAAGCAACAACGCCTGACCAGACGATCGTGATGCCAACGCCTTGGAGTTGAATCCAAACCTGGCTGCCGATCGAATAGCCTTCGCCCACTTTGTTGGTCACATAGTCATACACGCCCGTGCCGCCCAAAGATGGGGCTGCGAAAACGCCAGTGAGCAAAGCGCCCACAATACCGCCCACGCCGTGCACGCCGAACACATCCAGTGAATCGTCAGCACCCAACATACGCTTGAGGCCATTCACGCCCCACAGGCAAGCAAATCCAGCGATGATGCCGATGATGATCGCGCCCATCGGGCCGACGAAGCCGCAAGCAGGTGTGATGGCAACCAAGCCAGAGACTGCACCAGAAGCCGCGCCGAGCATCGAGGCCTTGCCTTTGGCCAGCGCTTCGCCAGCAATCCAAGCCAGTGATGCAGCTGCAGTGGCCACCAAGGTGTTCATGAAGGCCAAAGCGGTGATGCCGTTGGCTTCTAAGTTGGAGCCAGCGTTGAAGCCAAACCAACCAAACCACAGCATGGCGGCGCCAACCATGGTGAGCGTGAGCGAGTGAGGTGCCATGGCTTCTTTGCCGTAGCCAATGCGCTTGCCGATCACATATGCACCGACCAAGCCGGCCACTGCCGCGTTGATGTGAACCACGGTGCCGCCTGCGAAATCAAGCGCGCCTTTGGTCCAGAGCAAACCAGCAGCCGCTTGCACTTTTTCAAGCGAAGCAGCATCGGTGATGGCATCTGGGCCAGCCCAATACCACACCATGTGAGCAATAGGGATGTAGCTGAAGGTGAACCACAAGACGCTGAAAGCCAGCACCGCTGAGAACTTGATGCGCTCAGCAAAAGCGCCCACGATCAGTGCGCAGGTAATTGCGGCAAAGGTGGCTTGGAAGGCAACAAAGGAGAGTTCAGGAATGACCACACCTTTGGAGAAGGTGGCCGCCACTGAATCGGGCGTGATGCCTTTCAGGAACAGCTTGTCAAACGTGCCGAAGAATTGACCATCGCCGCCGAAAGCCAGCGCGTAGCCATAAATCGCCCAGAGCACATAGATCAAGGCGCTGACCACGAACACTTGCATCAGCACCGACAGCATGTTTTTGCTGCGCACCAAGCCGCCGTAGAACAATGCCAAACCGGGGATCGTCATGAAGATCACTAAAGCGGTGGCAATCGTCATCCACGCGGTGTCGCCTTTGTTAGGCACGGGAGCAGGCGCTGCGGGTGCAGAGGCTGCTGCTGCGGGAGCAGCGACGGCAGCAGCGGGTGCTGGGGCGGCAGGTTTTGCTTCAGCGGCA
>JANMDE010000113.1:0-5553 GCA_031376105.1 Variovorax sp.
CATTGAGCTGGCGAATCAGCTCACCCGCCGTGCCCAGGGAAATCGGGTCAAGCCCTGCAAACGGCTCGTCATACATCACCAATTCCGGGTCAAGCGCCATCGCCCGCGCCAGCGCCACGCGCCGCGCCATGCCGCCAGAGAGCTCGCTGGGCATCAAATCGCGCGCCCCACGCAAGCCCACCGCATGCAGCTTCATCAGCACGATATCGCGAATCATCGGCTCAGGCAGATCGGTCAGCTCACGCAGCGGAAACGCCACGTTGTCAAACGCGCTCAAATCCGAGAAGATCGCACCAAACTGAAACAGCATGCCCATCCGGCGGCGCATCGCATACAAGCCTTCTTGATCCAGCGTGGCCACATTGCTGTCGTCAAACAACACCTCGCCCGCTTGCGCCTTCACCAGCCCGCCAATCAGCCGCAGCACGGTCGTCTTGCCGCCGCCCGAAGCGCCCATCAGCGCCGTGACCTTGCCACGCTCGATCTCTAGCGTCACGCCATCCAGAATCTTGCGTTGGCCGGGAAGGTTTTGGCCATAACCAAAATGCACCTCCTTGAAGCGAATCAAGGCGGTGTCAGCAATGGGCGTTGTTGTACTTGGGTTGTCCATAAACGAATGCCTTGCAACGCAAAACGCTGCAAAGCATCAGATCATAAGGGAAAGTACTTAAACTCCGCTCCCTACAAAAGGGGAGGTGTTGTAAAGCGTCAACGGGCTTTACGCTTGTTTACCTTGGTAAATCGCTGAACCCCATCAAGAATTCATCCACCGAACGTGCAGCCTGGCGGCCTTCGCGGATCGCCCAAACAACCAAACTTTGGCCTCGGCGCATGTCGCCTGCTGCGAACACCTTGGGCACATTGGTGGCATAGCCGCCGGTGAATTCGGTGTGGGCTTTGGCATTGCCTCGGTTGTCTTTGTCGATGCCGAATGCGTCGATCACGCTGGCGACGGGAGAAACGAAGCCCATGGCGAGGAAGACCATGTCGGCTTTGTGAATCTTCTCTGTACCGGGAATCTCGGTGAGCTTGCCGTCTTTCATTTCGATGTGAACGGTTTTCAAGCCCGTGAGCTTGCCTTTTTCACCGATGAACTCTTTGGTGGAGACGGCAAATTCGCGCACGCAACCTTCTTCGTGGCTGGAGCTTGTGCGCAATTTCAGTGGCCAATACGGCCACACGAGCGGCTTGTTTTCCTCTTCGGGCGGCTGGGGCATCACTTCAAATTGCGTGACGCTGGCAGCGCCGTGGCGGTTGCTCGTGCCGACGCAATCCGAGCCGGTGTCGCCACCGCCGATGACGATGACGTGCTTGCCGTCGGCGCGCAATTGGCCTTTGAGTTTGTCGCCTGCGTTGACTTTGTTTTGCTGCGGCAAGAATTCCATGGCGAAATGCACGCCCTCTAAATCACGGCCGGGTACAGGCAGATCGCGGCTTTGCTCAGCGCCGCCGGTCAGCAGCACGGCATCGAAGTCTGCTTGCAATTGCTCTGGTGAGATGGTCTCTTTTGCCCAGTTCGTCACTTTGCTGCCTGCGGGCAGGCTGGCCACCATCACGCCGGTTTTGAAGGTCACGCCCTCGGCTTGCATCTGCTCCACGCGGCGATCAATGTGGCTCTTTTCCATCTTGAAATCTGGAATGCCGTAGCGCAGCAAGCCGCCGACGCGATCATTCTTCTCGAAAAGCGTCACATCATGGCCAGCGCGGGCGAGCTGCTGCGCGGCGGCCATACCCGCGGGGCCGGAGCCGACGATGGCGATTTTTTTGCCAGTCTTGTGTTTTGCGATCAGGGGTTTGACCCAGCCTTCATTCCAAGCGCGGTCAATGATGGCGTGCTCGATGGATTTGATTCCCACTGCGTCATCGTTGATGTTGAGCGTGCAAGCGGCTTCGCAGGGCGCGGGGCAGATGCGGCCGGTGAACTCAGGGAAGTTATTCGTTGAATGCAACACTTGGATAGCATTCTTCCAGTCACCCTGAAACACCAGATCGTTGAAATCAGGAATGATGTTGTTGACCGGGCAGCCGTTGTTGCAAAAGGGTGTGCCGCAATCCATGCAACGCGCGCTTTGCTTCTTGGCATCGCTGTCGTCTAGGCCGATCACGAATTCTTTGTAATTTTTGACGCGCTCACGCACAGGCTTGTAGCCCTCTTCGATGCGCTCAAACTCCATAAATCCAGTTGCTTTTCCCATGATTCAATCTCTTCCGGGTCATTTAAATACTATTAATTTAATAGCAAACTATTTAACAAATATAAGGGCGAATAGCCAAAATGTTTAAAAGAACACTGCCGTTCGGGCGTCAGGCGGTCATCTTAGCGGCCTTGGCCGCCAGCTCGGTCATCGCGCGTTTGTATTCAAGTGGCAAGACCTTCACAAACTTCGTTCGCTGTTCTACCCAGTTGTCCAAAATCTCGCGGGCGCGCAGGCTGCCTGTCCACTTGTGGTGATCTTCCACGAGCTTCTTTAAAAGCGCGTCGTCAGTTTGGCCATGGTGCAGCGGATCGGTTTGCTCGGTGGCGGCGAGCACTTTGCCCAAGCCCACCATGGATGTGTTGCAGCGCTTGGCAAACTGGCCATCCGCGTCGTAGACATAGGCCACGCCGCCGCTCATGCCAGCAGCGAAGTTGCGGCCGGTTTTGCCGAGCACGACGACGGTGCCGCCTGTCATGTATTCGCAGCCATGATCGCCCGTGCCTTCAACCACTGCTGTGGCGCCCGAGAGGCGCACCGCAAAGCGCTCGCCAGCCACGCCGCGCAGGAAGGTTTCGCCTTCTGTCGCGCCATAGAGTACTGCGTTGCCAACGATGATGTTCTCGTGGGCGTTGCCACGAAAATCAATGCTTGGGCGCACGACGATGCGGCCACCGCTCATGCCTTTGCCGGTGTAGTCATTCGCTTCGCCGATCAAATACAAGGTGATGCCGCGAGCGAGAAACGCGCCAAAGCTTTGGCCGCCCGTACCCTCCAACTGAATGCGGATCGAATCATCTGGCAAGCCCTTAGAGCCATAGCGCTTGACGACTTCGCCGGAGAGCATCGCACCCAAAGAGCGATTCACGTTACGTGCCGCTTCGATGAAATGTACTTTTTCGCCTTTCTCTAAGGCTGCTTTGGATTTTTCAATCAGCTTCAAATCAAGCGCTTTGTCTAACGCATGATCTTGCGTGCTTTCGTGCTTACGCGGCACATCCGCTGGCACATCGGGCAGATAGAAAACGCGAGAAAAATCCAAGCCTTGCGCTTTCCAATGGTCAATGCCTTTACGGGTATCGAGCAGCTCAGCATGGCCGATCAGATCATCAAATTTCTTGATGCCCAGTTGTGCCATGATGCCGCGCACTTCTTCGGCCACAAAGAAGAAATAGTTCACCACATGCTCTGGCTTGCCTTGGAATTTGGCGCGCAGCACTGGGTCTTGCGTGGCCACGCCCACGGGGCAGGTGTTCAGATGGCATTTGCGCATCATGATGCAGCCTTCCACCACCAGCGGCGCGGTAGCGAAGCCCATTTCATCAGCGCCGAGCAGAGCAGCAATCACCACGTCGCGCCCGGTCTTCATCTGGCCATCGGCTTGCACGCGAATGCGGCCACGCAGGCGGTTGAGCACCAGCGTTTGCTGCGTCTCAGCGAGGCCGAGTTCCCAAGGCGTACCAGCATGCTTCACGCTGGACAGAGGCGAAGCGCCCGTGCCGCCATCATGCCCAGCGATCACCACATGATCAGCCTTGCACTTGGCCACACCAGCGGCAATCGTGCCGACGCCGACTTCTGAGACGAGCTTCACAGAAATGTCTGCTGCGCTATTGGCATTTTTTAGGTCGTGAATGAGCTGCGCCAGATCTTCAATTGAATAAATGTCGTGGTGCGGAGGAGGGCTGATGAGGCCAACGCCAGGCACGCTGTAACGCAGCGCGCCGATATAGTCGCTCACCTTGCCACCGGGCAACTGGCCGCCTTCGCCGGGCTTCGCGCCCTGCGCCATCTTGATCTGAATTTGATCGGCAGAGACCAAATATTCCGCCGTCACGCCAAAGCGGCCCGAAGCCACTTGCTTGATCTTGCTGCGCAGCGAGTCACCCGCTTGCAAAGGAATATCAGCCACGATGCGGCCTTCGCCCAGGCTTGTGCCCACGCTGTCGCCCGCTTTGATCACGGGAATAAATCTTGGTAAGTTGGGCTGGCCTTTGCCTTCGGCCACGCCGCTTTTGGCGTTTTGTAGTTTGGCGGCATCCATCTCAGCGCGATAGCGCAGCGGATCTTCGCCGCCCTCGCCGGTGTTGCTCTTGCCGCCAATGCGGTTCATGGCAATAGCGAGCGTGGTGTGGGCTTCGGTAGAAATCGAGCCGAGCGACATCGCGCCAGTCGCAAAGCGCTTCACGATCTCTTTCGCAGGCTCAACTTCATCAATGTTGATGGCTTTGCTTGGGTCAATTTTGAATTCAAACAAGCCGCGCAGCGTGAGATGGCGCTTGGTTTGATCATTGATGATCTGCGCGTATTCTTTGTAGGTGGCCGCGTTGTTGGCGCGGGTGGCGTGTTGCAGCTTGGCAATCGCATCAGGCGTCCACATATGGTCTTCACCGCGCACGCGCCAAGCGTATTCACCACCGACTTCCAGCATGCCCTCCAAAATTGGATCGCTGCCAAAAGCGGCTGCGTGCACGCGAATACTCTCTTCGGCAATCTCAAACACGCCAATGCCCCCAACTTGAGTGGCCGTGCCATAAAAGTATTTGTCCACGAAGGCTTTGTCTAAACCCACCGCTTCAAAAATCTGCGAACCACAGTAGCTCATGTAAGTAGAGATGCCCATTTTGGACATGACTTTGTTGAGGCCCTTGCCGACGGCTTTCACGAAGTTGTAGACGGCTTTGTCAGCGTCCACATCTTTGGTGTGCTTGGTCAGCTCAATCACGGTTTCTAGCGCGAGATACGGGTGGATGGCCTCTGCGCCATAGCCTGCGAGCAGAGCGAAATGGTGCGTCTCGCGGGCACTGCCTGTCTCCACGATCAAGCCCGCATTGCAGCGCTGGCCTGCACGCACGAGGTGCTGGTGTATCGACGATGTGGCCAGCAATGCGGGCACGGGCACGCGGGTGCTGTCCATCGCGCGGTCAGAGACAATCAGAATGTTGTGGCCGCTCTTGATGGCATCCACGGCTTCAGCATTGAGCGAAGCTAGCTTTGCTTCGACACCTTCACGGCCCCAAGCTGCGGGATAGGTGATATCAAGCGTGTAGCTCTTGAACTTGCCACGAGAGTGCGTGGCAATGTCGCGGATTTTGGCCATGTCCACAAAGTCGAGCACAGGCTGATCGACTTCGAGGCGCAGCGGTGGGTTCACCGCATTGATATCCAACAAATTCGGCTTGGGGCCAACGAACGAGACGAGCGACATCACGATTTGCTCGCGGATCGAGTCAATTGGCGGGTTCGTCACTTGTGCGAAGAGCTGCTTGAAGTAGTTGAATAGCGGCTTGTTTTTGTCCGAGAGCACGGCCAGTGGCGAATCGTTGCCCATCGAGCCCACGGCTTCTTCGGCATTCGC
>JANMDE010000193.1:0-2131 GCA_031376105.1 Variovorax sp.
CCCGCCGGCACCGCCGCCGCCATAGGGGCTACGGAAACGGCCATCATTGCCGCCGCCGCCTTCACGATCGCTGCCGCCACCGCTGTAGCCACCGCCGCCGCCGCCGTAGGGACCACGGCCACCGCCACCACCACCACCACCACCGTAGCCACCACCGCCGCCGCCGCGACGATCACCGCCACCACCATAGCCGCCGCCGCCGCCGCCTTCACGGGGAGGACGCGATTCAGCAGGACGTGCTTCGTTGTCGACCACGGTACGACCACCGAGATCTTGGCCATGCACGCCAGCAATGGCGGCTTGAGCCTGAGCGTCGTCGCCCATTTCAACAAAACCAAAGCCTTTGGAGCGACCTGTGTCGCGTTCCATCATCACACGTGCACTTTTGACTTCACCAAACGCACCAAACGCAGTTTGTAGATCATTGTCACGGACGTTATAGGGCAAATTGCCCACGTACAGTCGATTACCCATCTTGTCTTTACCTATCATTGCCTCGGCCGCAAGGGCGCAGGACTCCTAAAACACCAATAAAAAAGCGACGGAATCCTGAGCACTGCAAAATTCATCGAGCTGTACTTGCATCCGATCACCTGACCTGTGTAAATAGCCCTTCGCGCAGGTCATCCCGTGAGAAGAAACATTTACACGACTTAATTATGAGCCAGAATCAGAAACTGTCAAAGTTTTGGCTACAAACCCGCGCTTTCCTACCAAAAACCCCCTGTTTTGAGCTATTTTGTGACATCTGCGCCACGCATCGTGAGTCTCGTTCCCAGCATCACCGAGTTGGTGGTGGCGCTGGGCTTGGGCGACTATTTGGTGGGACGCACCGGGTTTTGCATACATCCGGCGCAGCATGTGCAGCACATCCCCAAGGTGGGCGGCACCAAAGATGTGAACCTGGCAAAGATCAAGCAGCTTGCGCCCACGCACGTGATCGTCAATGTGGACGAGAACGAATTACCCACAGTCAACGCACTGCGGCAAAGTGTGCCGCATGTGATCGTCACGCATCCGCAAACGCCGCAAGACAATCTGATTTTGATCGATCAAATGACACAAATAGCGCTGACATTTGCTATGAATTCGGAAGCAAACTATGCAATATCTATAAGAGCGAATGAGCTAAAAAAGCAAATAAACATGGGTTTGCAACGGCTCCAAAGCCAATTACATCTGCCGCACCATCCGCAGCGCGTGCTGTATTTGATATGGCGAGAGCCGTGGATGACGGTGGCGCGTGACACGTACATCAGCCGCATGCTGAATCTGATTGGCTGGCAAACCTGGCCAGCTGTGCTGGGCGGCGAGACAGGCGCGGCGCGCTATCCGGTGCTCACTGGGGATGAGGCTTGGCTCGGTCAGGTGGAGCGCGTGTTGCTCTCCAGCGAGCCCTATCGCTTTGGCGCGGAGCATGTCAAGCAAGTGCAGAGCTGGCTGCCTCAGGCGCAGGTGCAACTGGTGGATGGCGAACTGTTGAGTTGGTATGGCAGCCGCGCGGTCAAAGGCTTGGACTATTTGGCCGCGTTGGCCGAAGAATCGGCGGCTTCGTCGTCTGCGTAATTGCGCCACTGGTTCATGGCGCTTTTCATGGTGAGGAATTGGTTTTCAAATCTGGGGCAGGCTTTACAAATGGCCATATGAAAGCGCAAAGCGGCGACTTCTTTGATGCTGAGCTCTTTGTCTTGCATGGCGACCACCATGTGGGCGACTTCTTTGCAGCTGCGGCGGAGAGGGTAATCCATAGTTAAGACAAATCAGAAATTTTTAAGCGGCCGCTTGGCCAAACCAGTTGAGTTGCAGGCATTCGCGCAGCTTCAGGCGGGCGCGGTGCAGTTGTACATATAGGTTAGTAGAAGTCATGTTCAAGGTCTTACAAACTTCTTCGGCATCTAGCTCTAACCATTCGCGCATCAGGAACAAACGCCCTTGCACAGCGGGCAGTTTGTTGATGCAAGCATCCATGACAGCCATGAATTGACGCTGGGAGAGATCCCGATCCGGGTTGCCCCAATCAGCGGGGGCCTCTTGGTAATGGCCATCTTGCTTGAAGCCAATGGCATCAATCAAGTCTCCTTCCGACATGTCTTCTTCGCTGTTGCCGCGCATATCGGCCACATTGGGTTCG
>JANMDE010000198.1:0-1589 GCA_031376105.1 Variovorax sp.
CAATCACCTTGCCATCATTGGGCAAGCTGCCCACTTCCAGCAATTGCACTTCACTGCGCAGCTTGGTCACATCGCGCATCGCTGCTGCGATTTTTTCTTGGATGCCATCGCTCATCTGCGCGGTTTCTACTTTTAGCACCATTTGATCATTGGCCATCTCGCCGCTCACCACCAAGCGCGCGCGTGCCACTTCGGGGAAGCGTTTGACCACTTCAGCGACTTGGCCGGGATGCACAAACATGCCGCGAATTTTGGTGGTTTGATCGGCGCGGCCCATCCAGCCTTTGATGCGCGTATTCGTGCGGCCGGTGGGGCAGTGGCCGGGGAGCACGGCGCTCAAATCGCCGGTGCCAAAACGGATCAAGGGATACAGCGGATTGAGCGCCGTCACCACCAGCTCGCCCACTTCGCCTTCGGGTACCGGGTCTCCCGTGCCGGGTCGCACGATCTCGACGATCACGCCTTCATCGAGCACCAAGCCTTCGCGGGCGGCGGTCTCATACGCAATCAAGCCCAGATCAGCGGTGGCAAAGCATTGGTCAATGGCCATGCCGCGCTCGCTGAACCAATCGCGCAGGCTGGGCGGACAAGCCTCGCCACTCACCAAGCCTTTTTTGATGCTTAAGTGTTGCCCGGCCTCGCTTGCTTTTTCCACCAAGATTTTCAGGAAACTCGGCGTGCCCAAATAGCCATCGGGCTTGAGTTCAGCCATGGCTTGTAATTGCTGCTCGGTCTGCCCCGTGCCCGCCGGGAACACGGTGCAGCCCACGGCATGCGCACCGCTTTCAACGAGGTACGCACCGGGTGTCATGTGGTAGCTGAAAGCGTTGTGCGCCAGATCACCCGCGCGAAAGCCAGCGGCAAACACAGCGCGGCCCGCGCGCCAATAATCTGCTGTGCGGCCTTCGGGTTCGTAAATTGGGCCAGGGCTTGCAAACACGCGGCCCATAGCTGATGTTTTACTGCCACGCAGTAGGCTAGAGAAGCCGCCAAACACATCGCCGCCCGCTGCGCGAGCCGCTTTCTGGCGCTCATGTAGTTCGCTTTTTCGCGTCACTGGCAAGGTTTGCAGAGCCGCCCGGCTAGTGATGTGGCTGGCATCTACGCCTTTCAAAATGTCAGCAAAAGCAGCGGTGTGAGTTTGTGCATGTTGGATGTGGGCCGGCAGTGCGGCCATGTGCGCTGCTTCGCGCATGGCGGGGCTGCGTGTTTCCAGATCATCAAAAAAATCTGCCATAGCGTGAACCCAGCCTCTCAACATTTACTATTAAATGAATAGCGAACTACGCACGTTTCATAACGGGTAACTGCCAATTTCTTCTAAAAAACCAATTCAATAAAGCACGTCAACAAGTGCGCTGCATGCAGGCATATTGCGGTCAAGCCAGCCAGCGTTTGCGGCGCTTGTAGCTCTTCACATTTTTGAAGCTTTTGCGGCCTTCGCCACCACCTTCACCATCAGCGCCCTTGCTGATACCAAGATAAAACTCTTTCACGTCTTCATTTGATGCCAGATCAGCGGCTTTGCCGTCCATCACGATGCGGCCCGATTCCAAGATGTAGCCGTAGTCCGAATAGCGCAAAGCCAT
>JANMDE010000204.1:0-2705 GCA_031376105.1 Variovorax sp.
GGCAAGCTTTGGCCATGGCCGGGAAGCTGTAGGCAGAAATATCATGCGCAATTTTGAAGGCTTCACGCGACAGGCCTTCGAGAAAATCGCCTGCAATGGCTTCACGTGGCGCAAAGCCGATGGCATGGACAAAGCCATCAAACTGAGGCCAGGTGAGAGATAAATCTGCAAACATCTTGGCGATCTGCTCATCCGAGCCCACATCGCAGTCAAAAATCAGCTTGGAATCAAAATCTGTCGCAAATTCGGTGATGCGATCTTTGAAGCGCTCGCCCACATAAGAAAACGCGAGTTCAGCGCCTTCGCGGCGGCAGGCTTTGGCAATGCCATAGGCAATAGAGCGGTTTGACAGAACACCCGTGATCAGCAGTTTTTTGCCGGTGAGAAAACCCATGTATACGCCTCTTGAATTGATGTTGTTAACAAAGAAGGCGGCCATTGTCGCATGCGGCTATTCAGGCGCGAATAGGGCTCAAATCTACTTCTTGGCTGCTGCTACCATCTCGGCCAGCTCAGAGCCGGATTTGTAATGTGGGACGCGAAAAGTAAGGCGTTTGCTGCGCTGCCAGAAGCTGTTGGCCCCGCTCACTTCCTCTGCCCAGTATTTGTCAGCCAGTTTGATGTTGCCCGGAACATCAAGGAAGAAACCATCACGTGAACCTGCGCCACCGAAGATATAAAGCTTGCCATTGATCATGCGCCAGCTATCGGCATCGCCACCCCAAGGGATGCCGTAGACGATGCCGTTGGCGCAGTAGCCGCCATATTGGGGCTGGTATTTGGTGGGCTCTTTGTCAAATAGGGCTTTGTGTTCGGCACTGGCGAATTGGAAGGTGATGCCTTCGTATTCGCTGCTGAACTGCGGCAACCCAAGCGCGTGTTTGCCTTGTGTGAAATACGCGACCACATCATGGCCTTTGAGCATCACGCGAGAGCTGCCCTCCACCACATGAGCGTTCACGGGTGTGAGTTTACCGCCCGGGTTTTGTGCGGTAATGGCCGCGCAGCCGCTAAAGAGCAACACGGATACCAATACGGCGGGTAAAGCGTAGCTTTTGAGCGTTTGAAGCGTGGCGGCGTGTTTCATGATGACATCCTGATCATTGAGGTAAGAAAAGACAGTTTACTTCTTTGCAGCCGCAACCATCTTCGCTAATTCTTCTCCGCTTTTATAGTGCGGTACTTTGAAGACGATGCGCTTGCTACGCTGCCAAAAGCTGTTGCTGCCTTTGATTTCTTCGTCCCAGTATTTTTGCGCTAGCTTCATGTTGCCGGGAACATCGAGTTCAAAGGCTTCTTTCGATTCTTTGCCGCCGAAGATGTATAACTTACCGCCCTCGATGCGCCAGGTGTCGGCATCGCCGCCCCAAGGGATACCATAGGCTACGCCATTGGCGCAGTAGCCCCCAAATTGCGGAATGTATTTGCTGGGTTCTTTGTCAAACAGGGCTTTGTGTTCACTGCTGGCAAAGTAAAAATTCACATTCTCAAACGTGCTGGAGAATTTTGCATTGCCCAGAGCGTGTTTGCCCTGCGTGAAATAGGCCACGACATCATGGCCTTTGAGCATGACCGCGCTTTGCTCGCCCACCACATGGGCATTCACGGGGCGCAGATTGCCGCTGGGATTTTGTGCGTTGATGGCTGCGCAGCCACCGAGAGCAAATGCAATAGAGAAGCTAAAAGCGGCGAGAAGTGAGCGGTGAGACATATTCATGGCGGAATCAGGGTAAAAATTTTAAAATCAAACAGACTGTGAGAAGGTGGTGCTTGGAAGCCCAATGGGCGTGGAGAGTTCCTCGGTTAATTCATTTGCATAGGGGATTGGCCAATGCAAGATGCCGCTGGCCCGGTGGCAGCGCTCTTGCAGATCATGCGCATCACGCCCGCTCAGGTGCAAGATGCCGTAGCGGTAGCTGCCCAGCCATTTGAAATCTCGCGCCAGCGAATGGCCCGCTTTGGGAAATTGCAAAAGAAGATGATCGGGAAACTGGGCTTGCAGTTGCTGCATGTGTGCGGGAGAGGGCATCGATGGAATACGCTGAGGCAAGTGGCTTGAACGATCATCAAACACGCGATACACGAAGCTGGAAGCGGCGCCTGCTTGAATCGTGACGCGGGGTAATGCCCAAGGATCGCGCCCGTAGGCCAATTCCAGAGCCATAGCGTGCAGATTGAGCCCGTTCACGCGCTGATACAAATCTGCAAACTGAGATGCCATGCGCGGATTGAACTCAATCACTTTCAAAGTTTGTGTGGCTGCATCATAGAAAAACTCCATGTTGAACATGCCGTGGGTGTAGCCCACTGCGTTCAAAAACCTTTTAGCCACATCCAGAGCCTGTGCTTGCGCTGCTGTTGGCAAGCGCGAGGGGTAGTCAAAGCGCATGAAAGCTTGCGTGCCCGGATACATGATGCTGTCAACCACACCCAGTGGTTTGATTTCGCCCTCAAATGCGACACCATCCAGGCTGTATTGCGCACCTCGCACGGGCTCTTCCAGCAGCATGCTGTGTGCGGTGCCTGCCTCTGGCAACAGCCGCTCGCAAACTTCTTCAAATGGACGCACCAAGTGCTTGATGACCCAAAGCTCATAAAGCCCAAAGCGGGTGAAACTTTGCAGCTCTTCGCGCGAACGCACGATCTGCGCGAGCACAGAAAATGCGGCCTTCACGGGCTTGACGAAAGCTGGATATTGCAAGCCT
>JANMDE010000213.1:0-3342 GCA_031376105.1 Variovorax sp.
AGTTGATCACATAGCTTTGAAACCCTGTCGGTAAGCTATGTTTGAATGATCTTTTGGTCAATAAACCCTGATCAAAACGCTTACCGTTGACGCGTCTGACCCACTCACTCGCGGAGTAAGACTGCATAAAGTCGTACTCACCCGCCTTCAAACCCTCTAGCCGCGCAGTGTTGTCTTTGTAAATCTTGATGGTGATGCGGTCAAAATTGTGCATGCCGCGCATCACGTTGATCTCTTTGCCCCAGTAATACGGGTCACGTACATAGGTGATGTCTTTGCCGAAATTCACTGGGCCCACTTTGTAAGCGCCGCTGCCAATCGGCATATCGGTCACGATCTGGTCAAAAGGCTTGCGTTTGCCGTCTGATCCTAAGCCCCAATCGCGGCTAAAAATGGGAATGCCGCCCACTGTTAAAGGCAGCTCGCGGTTTTTCTTCTTGAAATTGAAGCGCACTGTGCGTTCGTCCAGAATATCCACGCCGGCCACATCTTCCAGCAGCGTGCGATAGGCGGGGCGCACAAACTTGCTGGTCAGCACCTCATAGCTGTGCTTCACATCCGCCGCCAGCACCGGCTTGCCGTTGTGGAACTTCGCAGCAGCGCGCAGCTTGAAGACCACACTCATGCCATCAGGGGCGACCGTCACGTCGTCTGCCAGCAGCCCATAGCCTGTGCCCGGCTCATCCATCGCGCCGGTAAGTAGGGTTTCAAAGAGAAGCGTATCCAAATAAGCTGGCGCTGTGCCGCGAATCGTGAATGGGTTGTATTTATCAAAGGTGCTCACCCGCAAATTGCTCACCGCCACCAGCTCGCCGCCCTTGGGGGCATTTGGGTTCACGTAATCAAAATGCGTAAAACCGGCCGGATATTTGATGTCGCCCCAAAGGGAATAGGCATGGCCAGCATGGGCGCTGAAAGGCGCAAGCCAAAGCGCGATGCTGGCCAGTACGAGGGTGCGGCAAAGAGTTCGCATGGAATGATTGTGCTGCAAAAATGAGTTTTTCGACAAATTACAGTGACGTGTAGATGCTATTGATTTAGTAGCGAACCTCGTAGATTATGTAGGGGTGAAATGCCATTTTTATCCCAAAAATGCAAAGGTTCAGAGGGCTGAAGCAAGAGTCGATGCGCCAGCGGCAGAAGCGGGGTCGTGTCGGGGTCTGTGAGTAAGACGAGGCGCTGGGTGCCTGGGTGATTACTGTCTAGGCTGCCGATCCAATCTAGCTCCATCAACACCTGCAAAGGGCGTGCCAGTTGCAGATCGTCCACGCGAAGGCGGGAGGCGAGTTGCAGGCGGGTGAGGCCTTTGCTATTTTGATGGCGGGCATCGGCTAAATGTTGCAAAGCTTCAAAGGCAAGCTGAAAATTCCAACCGGGCGTGCCACCGCGCCGAGCCACGCCCGATAGCAAGCTAGGCAAATAAGCAGCAATCACGGCGCCAAAAAGCACAATCACCCAAGCGATATAAAACCAAAGTAGCAAAATCGGTACGGTGGCAAATGCGCCATACACCGCAGCATACGTGGGCACACTGCGCAAATACCAAGACAGCAGCGCCTTGGCCACCTCAAAGCCCACCGAGACAAAGATGCCGCCCGACCAAGCATGCGCCCATTTGACCCGCGTGTTAGGCACGTAGTGATACAGCGCGGCCATGCCGGTGGCCAGCAAGATAAATTCAAACACATCCAGCAGAAATTTCACGCCGCCTGGCATCGCCCCCACAAAGCCCCGAGAGGCAGAGATTGCGTATGACGTCAGCGTGAGGCTGGCTGCAAGCAGCACGGGGCCTAAAGTGAGTGCAGCCCAGTAAATCAGCAGGCGCTGGGCAAACGGGCGCAGTTGGCGCACACGCCAGATGTTGTTGAGCGTGCGATCCATCGTGAAAATCAGCGCCAGCGCCGTCACCACAAATGCCACCAGGCCGACGATGCCCAAACGCGAAGCTTTGGATGCAAACTGCGTGAGATAGCCGAGCACACTGCGGGCAATGTTGTCTGGCACTAAGCTTTGCACGAGCCAAGTTTGCAGCGTGGTTTGCATCGCCGAGAAAACGGGGAAGGCTGTAAAAATCGCCAAAATCAGCGTGACCAATGGCACTAGCGCGATCACGGTGGTGAACGTCAGGCTTGAAGCGGTCAGCCCCAAACGATCCTCACGGAAGCGCTCGCGCAGCACAGTGGCCGTGTTGCGCCACGGAAAGGTGCGCAGTGTCTCCATCAGATTAGGAATTTCAGCGCGAACGCGATCAATCAAACTCATGGCGCTATCATGCCATGCTGTATTGCCTTTATTGCACCCTTACCCATGACCAACACCACCCTGCCCCTTCAGACGACACCTACTGCCGAGCTCACATCAAGGCTGCGCTTGATCCAATGGCTTGCCGTGGGCAGCTTGCTTGGCTTGATCTTGCTCGGACTTCTCTGGGAGCTGTGGCTCGCGCCGATCCGCCCAGGCGGCAGTTGGCTCGCACTCAAGGTGCTGCCGCTGTGCATTCCGCTGGCTGGTTTCCTGAAAAACCGCATGTATACCTATCGCTGGGTGAGCCTGATGGTGTGGCTGTATTTTGCAGAAGGCGTGGTGCGCGCGACATCAGATCGCGCGCCAAGCTCATATTTAGCTTGCGTTGAAGTGCTGCTCTGCGTGATATTGTTTGTGGCCTGCGCTTTGCATGTGCGGTTGCGGGTGGGTGGGCGCGGAAAATCATAGAAAAACAGGCTCGTATCGGTGAATTCAGTGAACAACCCTTATTTTCATTAATAAGTTGGCTATTGAATTCATAGCGTATATGGGACGGAGAAAATGATGAAAAACTGGATCCAAGCCACTTTACTTACCGCTGGCATCATCAGCGCCGGCTTGCTGCAAGCCGCCGAACTCAAGCTGCGCATCATGGAGACCACCGATCTCCGTATGAATTTCTTGAACTACGACTGTTACTTGTCGTACAACGGCCAGCCCATCGACAACGCCGCCTTCTTTATCGTCGCCACCAACAACTATCGTGCTTTCGGCGGCGGCAATTTTCCTGCCCAGGGCGCAGACAAAGTCATCCTCGATGCGCCCGAGGAACACCGCGAAGCCTTGGTCGAATATTTGGCGGACGCCAGCAAAACCAGCGGCGGCAAAGTCAACCACAGAGCCGACAACAACTGGCGCATCCTCCCCCTCCCCGGCATCACCATGACCTTCAGCTCCGCAGCAGTCGCGCAGAAATTTCTACCGAATCACAAAAACATCGAGCTGATGAAAGACAGCGCAGGTGGGTTTGCGACGTTTGCACCTATACCTTAATGAATAACATCATCATCTACACCGACGGTGCCTGCAAAGGCAACC
>JANMDE010000217.1:0-2587 GCA_031376105.1 Variovorax sp.
GCCGCCGGAGGACATGGAGCCATCCGCCCCGGCTGCTCTGGCGGGCGTTTGACCGAAGCGAAGACAACGCTCAAAAGGTTGATCAACCCTCTATTGCGCCACCAAAAGGTTACTTCGCAAAAAACTCCACAATCAACGCCCGCAGCCACTGATTCGCCGGATCGGTATGCACCCTGCGGTGCCAAAACATCTTCAGCTCAAACGCTGGCATGTTCAACGGATGTGGAAACACTTGCAGCTTGAACGGCGCAGCGCATTGCGCGGCCAGTCTCTCGGGCACCGTAGCGATCAAATCGGTCTGGCTCACGATCTGCGGCACGCTTAAAAAGCTCGGCACACGTAGCTTGACTTTGCGCTGCTGCCCTGGCTTGCCCATGCTCTGCAAAGCTTCATCGGCCTTGGTGTGCCCCGTGCCTTCGGCTCGGATGGCAATGTGCTCTACCTGCAAGAAATTTTCCAGCGTCAGCTTAGGCTTTTTGCCAGCAAGCAAAGGATGCCCCTCTCGCGCAATGCACACATAGCGTTGCGTGAAGAGTTTGCGTTGATACAGGCCCTCTGTCACATCGGGCAGCCAGCCAATGGCCAAATCTACCCGGCCTTCCGCCATTGCGGTGGTGATGCCGCCCACGCTGGTGGGCAATTTGGCTTGGCTATCGCGCAGTGTCTCTAGCGTGAGGCCCGGCGCGGCATCATGGGCATGCGTGAGCAAGGCAGGAAGGAAGACGATTTCGCCAATGTCTGTCATGGCGATACGCGCTTGCCAGACGCTGCGCAATGGATCAAACGCGGTCTTGGCTTGCAGCGACTGTTCAATCGCGGCGAGCGCAGGCTGCAAGGTGGTATGCAGGCTTTTGGCAAATGGCGTGGGCTCCATGCCATTGGGAGCGCGCGTCAGCAATTCATCATTCAGCGCTTTGCGCAGCCGCCCGAGCGCATTGCTCACTGCCGGTTGTGAAAGCTGCAAGCGCTGCGCCGCGGTGGCCATGCGCCGCTCTTGCATCAGCACATCCAGCACACGCAACAAATTCAAGTCTAGGCCAGAAAGGTCGTTGGTCATACGCGGATGATGCCGAAAGCGGCAGGGTTTGTCCATTCACAGGGTGAATATTGATCTTCATAGCACGATGCTTGGCAAATAAGCTCCCTTGCGCCACACTCCGTTCATGAACGCCGCCCTCTCCCCTGATTTACTCGCCTCTGCACAAGCTCAGCCTATGTTTTGGGGCAGCGCTCCCACCAGCCGTGCTCCTGGGCGAATTTACACTGACGTAGAGCTGTATCAACGCGAACTAGAGGCGCTGTTTTATAAAGGCCATTGGTGTTATGTCGGCTTGGAATGCGAAATTCCAAAAGCGGGGGATTTCAAGCGTACGAAGATTGGTGAGCGCAGCGTGATCCATGTGCGCGAGCGCGGCCGGCCAGGGCAGCCGGATCAAATTCACGTTTTGGAGAATCGCTGTGCACATCGTGGCGTGGCTTTCGTACGGGAACGCAGCGGCAATGCGCGCAGCTTTGTCTGCCCTTATCACCAGTGGACTTATAAGCTGAACGGCGATTTGGTGGGGCTTACCTTTCGCCAAGGTGTGGATGCGACTGACACAGATGGCGAAAAGATCAAGCAAGGCGGCATGGTTGCAGATTTTCAGCTTTGCGATCAGGGTTGAACGAAGCTGAAAGTTGCGCGGCGCGGCGGTGTGGTATTTGCTTCGTTTGATCAAGATGTAGAGCCTTTCGTAGAGTATCTGGGTGCAGATGTGCTCGCTTATTTCGACCGGATTTTTCATAAGCCCTTGAAGCTATTGGGTATCAACCGCCAGCGCATTCCGGCCAACTGGAAGCTGATGCAAGAAAACATCAAAGATCCCTATCATCCCGGGCTGCTGCACACGTGGTTTGTCACGTTTGGCCTCTGGCGCGCGGATCAAAAAAGCCAGATGATCATGGACCCGCAATCAAGACATGCGGTGATGGTGAGTCGCCGAAATGATGCGGTGGCCGGCAATATTGCGGAGAACGTGACGAGCTTTCGGGAAAATATGAAGCTGCACGATGATCGTATTTTGGATGTCGCGCCAGAACCTTGGTGGAAACTCCATTGCCCGGTGCAAAAAGCGGAGATCACGCCCACCGTGACGATGATGACGCTGTTTCCATCGCTCATCATTCAGCAGCAAGTCAACAGCTTATCGACGCGGCATATTCAGCCGGTGAGCGAAGGCGTGTTTGATTTTGTGTGGACGCATTTTGGTTTTGAAGACGACACGCCAGAGATGACGCGCCGCCGCCTGCGCCAATCCAATCTCTTTGGCCCAGCAGGCTTTGTGAGCGCGGATGATGGCGAGGTGATTGAGTTTGTGCAACAAGCGTATCGTGCCAACGGACAAGCGCGCACGGTGAGCGAGATGGATGGCACGGCGGTAAACAATACCGATCACAACGTGACGGAGACGCTGATTCGCGGGATGTATGCGTATTGGCGTAAGACGCTCGCCATCTGAGTTTTTCTGTAGTTTTATAAGCCTTTTAAGCATGTATCCGGCATAGAATATGCGTGAGCAGCTATTAAATTGATAGTGATATGAATTTC
>JANMDE010000239.1:0-5094 GCA_031376105.1 Variovorax sp.
ATTCGCGTTTACGAATCACTGCTTGCAAACCAGCACTGATTATTGAAACGCCACTTCCGCAAAGCTGCGCAGCTTCCTGCTGTGCAATTGCTCTGCACCGAGTTCACGCAGGATTTCTACTGCTCGCATGCCGATGCGCAAATGCTGATCGACGCGATCGCGGTAAAACTGATTGGCCATACCGGGAAGTTTGATTTCGCCGTGCAGGGGTTTGTCACTCACGCAAAGCAGCGTGCCATACGGGACGCGAAAGCGAAAGCCGTTTGCGGCAATCGTGGCACTTTCCATGTCCAGAGCAATGGCGCGGCTTTGGTTGAAACGCTGGCTGAGTTTGCGCATATCCAGCAGCTCCCAATTGCGATTGTCTGTGGAGGCCACGGTGCCTGTGCGCAGGAGTTGCTTGAGCTCACTCTTGGGCAGTTGCGCCACTTCAGCCACGGCTTGTTGTAGCGCCACTTGTACCTCAGCAAGCGCAGGAATCGGCACCCAAAGCGGCAAATCTTCGTCGAGTACGTGATCGTCTCTCACATAGGCATGCGCGAGCACGTAGTCGCCAAGGGCTTGGCTGTTGCGCAGGCCAGCGCAGTGGCCGAGCATGAGCCAAGCATGCGGGCGGAGCACGGCGATATGGTCGGTGATGTTTTTCGCGTTCGCGGGGCCGATGCCGATATTGACCATCGTCACGCCGCTGTGATCTTTGCGCACGAGGTGGTAGGCGGGCATTTGGGGCAAGCGTGGCGGCGCTTTGCCTAAGGCATCTGCCGCTTCGGCTTCCAAGCCCACGCAGCGCGTGACAACATTGCCAGGCTCGACGAAGGCGATGTATTCGCTTTTTGGATCTGCCATCTCGGTGCGGCAGAGGTTGACGAATTCGTCGATGTAAAACTGATAGTTCGTCAGCAGCACGTAGTTCTGAAAATGCTCCGTACTCGTTGCCGTGTAATGGCGCAGGCGATGCAATGAATAGTCAATTCGCGGCGCGGTAAATAGAGAGAGCGGCTGGGCGCGGCCTGCCGCTTCAAAGGTACCGTTGGCAATGTCATCGTTCATTGCAGCCAGATCGGGCAGATCAAACACATCGCGCATCAAGGCGCGGCGATCCGGGGGGATATTGCCTTCCACATGATCGTGATCGGCAAAAGAGAAGTGAATCGGAATCGGTTCATTGCTGGTGCCCACTTCCAACTCACCCCCATGGTTCTTGAGCAGTAGATCGAGCTGCTTGAGCAGATAGCTTTCAAATAGCTCCGGTTTGGTCAGCGTGGTTTCAAAGGTGCCCACGCCTTGCACAAAACCAAAGCTTAGCTTCTTAGAGGTATTGCCTTGGCGTGTGAGGCTTTGCGTGCGCAGGCGTACAAACGGATAGCAAGCGCGCACGCGACCCGGCGTGAGAGAGCCTGCGACGAATGCTGCGAGGCTGTCGCGCAGATGCGTGAGGCTGTTGTCGTAAATCCTTTTGATCTGAGCCACGGCTGCAGTGGCATCCGTATAGCGTCCCGGTGCAATGAAAGGGGCATTGTGCGCAGTGTTATGCGTATTTGATTTTTCCATGCAGAATCATAAGCAATTTATGGTGCAGTTTGATTTGACGGGTGATATCTAATGGTAGATGATGGGAATACGGCTTTGGTCATCGGCGCGTCAGGTGGGCTTGGTGCAGCGCTAGTCGGGCAGCTGCAAGCGGGCAAGGCGTTTGCCCAAGTGCTGGGGCTTGCGCGCAGCGCAAGCCTGCTGGATGCACCTTGCCTAGACGTGACGAATGAGGCCAGCATTGCGGCAGCTGCAGCTTGGGTGCAGGCGCGATGCGCTGCGCAGCCCTTGCGTTTACTGATCGTAGCGACTGGGCTTTTGCATCAAAATGGCCAAGGCCCAGAGCGCAGTTTGGCGCAGCTCGATGTCGCGTATTTGCAGCGCGTGATGGCGGTGAACGCCATTGGTCCAGCCTTGCTGTTGAAGCACTTTTCGCCTTTGTTGCCGCGTGATGGTTGGGCGAAATGTGTCTTTATATCCGCGAAAGTAGGCAGCATTGGCGACAACGCCTTAGGTGGCTGGTATGGCTATCGCGCTTCCAAAGCGGCGCTGAATCAGATTGTGAAGACTGCGTCGATTGAGCTGGTGCGGCGCAATAAGCAAGTCTGCTGCGTGGCTTTGCATCCCGGTACGGTGGACACTTCTTTGAGTGAGCCGTTTTCTAAGAGTGGACTGAATGTGCGGCCGGCGTCCGTGGCTGCGGGGGAGATTTTGCGGGTGATTGAAGGGCTGTCTTCCCGGGAAAATGGTGGGTTTGTGGATTATCTTGGGGCTCGCTTGCCTTGGTGAGTTATCTGTCGGTGTGCCTTACTCGCAGCCGCCCCAGCCCAAAAATGAATCTTCCAAAAGTTAAAGTATCGACTAAAGGAAACGAAGCTTTAACAACACCACAACAGTACGACATAGAAGAGGCGAATGCCTGCTCCCTTTGCTCGCGCGATGGATACCACAGCAGCCCAGCTATGCACGGCGCGCCCGCTGATGATGCAAGAGCTGACGGCAGCGCAGCAAAATGGCGTGAGCTGGATGCACGCTGTGGCGGCGCAGAGCAGCGATTTGGTGATTCAGCAAGCGGAGTTGTTCAGAACTTCGGCTGGCAGTGAGCAGCGCAAGCAGCTAGTGGCGCAGACACACCCAGAGCGACGCGAGCCAAATCTGCAATGGGTGCCGCGTAGGCTGATCAGGCGCTCATGAAGCCAGCGGATCAAGCAGGATAGACACCGCCAAGAATGCGCTCGCCGCGAGCGCCTGTCACATTGCCCAAGGGCAGCGCGATTCGCTCCACGCATTGGCGAGCAAGCCATGCAAACGCAGTGGCTTCCACATCTTGCGGCGGCAGACCGTGCGCAGCGCTGCTGACGATATTGATCTCGGGCAGCAGAGTTTGCACGCGCTGCATGAGCGCGGTGTTGAATGCGCCGCCGCCACAGACGATGAGTTCTGTGAGCTTTTGGTCACTCATATTTTGATAGCTAACTATGCAGTTTTTATAAGGGCGAACAGTCAATTCGAGCAATGTTCTCTGCACATCTTGCGGCTTGGCATCGGCGTGCGCAGCCAAATGGCGTCCCAGCCAATCTGGGTTAAACAAATCGCGCCCGGTGCTCTTTGGCGGCGGTAAGGCAAAGAAGGGCTCGGCAAGCATCGCATCCAGCAAGGCGGAAATCACCTGGCCACCCGCGCCCCAAGCGCCGCCAGCATCAAACGCTCGGCCGATATGCTGCGCTGCCCAAAAATCCATCAGCGCGTTACCGGGGCCGCAGTCAAAGCCCAGCGTATGCCCATCGTTTTGCAAAATTGTTAAATTGCTGATGCCGCCAATGTTGAGCACGCCCACAGTCGCAGCATCCTGCGCAAACCAAGCGCGATGAAAAAACGGCGCAAGCGGCGCACCTTGCCCGCCGGCCGCCACGTCGCGGCTGCGGAAATCCGCCACCACGTCGATGCCTGTGAGCTCAGCGAGCAGCGAAGGGTTGCAAAGCTGAATCGTGTAGCCAGTGCCGTCAAACTGCTGCGGGCGATGACGCACCGTTTGGCCATGCGCACCGATAGCGCGAATATCTTGTGGCTTCAGGCCAGATTTTTCCAAGAGCGCGTTCACAGCTTGAGCATACAAGCGCATCAGTGCGTTGGTGGCCAGCGCTGCTGTGTGTAATTCGTTGTGGCCAGCGGTGTTGAGCGCCATCAGGCCTGCTCTTAAATCGATAGCAATAGGTATAGATTCTGTAAGGGCAACTAGCGGTTTTGGCAACGAGAAATCAACCAAAGCAGCATCCACGCCGTCCATCGACGTGCCAGACATCAAACCGATATAAAGCTTCGAGGCGTTATTGCGCACTGGCCTGAATGAGCGTTGCGGCAGCCGCCAAATCACGGCGCACTTGGCCTGCCATGCGGTCAAACGCAGGGCGCGAAGCAGCGCTTAATGGAATGCTTTCGCTTTGGCGAGCCAGCGTCAGCGGATCATTATGCACGCCGTTCACGCGGAATTCAAAATGCAGATGCGGCCCCGTGCTCCAGCCGGTGGAGCCCACTGCACCGATGCGATCGCCTTGGCTCACGCGCTGACCTTTGCGCACATCGATGCGGCTCATATGCGCATACAGCGTGCTCTTACCATCACGGTGCATGATTTCCACCACATTGCCATAGCCGCGCTGCACGCCAGAGAATTCCACCACGCCATCGCCCACGCTGCGAATCGGCGTGCCGGTGGGGGCGGCATAATCCACGCCCGTGTGCATACGGAATTGCTTGGCAATAGGGTGCATGCGACCACCAAAACCGCTCGTCACGCGGGAAAATTCCAGCGGCGAAGCCAAGAAAGCTTTGCGCAGGCTACTTCCATCCAGCGTGTAGTAAGCGCCTTTGGCTTGGTTTGGCTCTTGAAACCAAACTGCAGAAAACGTTTTGCTGTTGTTCACAAAATCAGCTGAGAGCACACGCCCTGAGCGCAGCGGCTCGCCATCGGCTTCTAAGCTTTCATAGACCACGCTGAAGCGGTCTCCCTTGCGCAGTGCACGGTAAAAATCAATATCGCCAGAGAAAATTTCAGCAAGTTGCACAGCCACGGCATCTGGAATGCGTGCTTCGTCTGTTGCAGCGAAAAGCGACGATTTGATCGTGCCAGAGGCCAAGCGCATGCTGCTTTGCAAAGGTGCGGTCTCTGTGCGGCTCGTGAGCTGGCCATTTTTTCGCTCAATCACAAGGCGCTGGAAAGTTGCGCTTTCATCGGGTGTCCAGCGGGCCGACAGCTTGGTGAGGGCATTGTTGTTGTCAACTTCTGCCGTCACGCCACGGCCTGCGCGGCCGAGCAGCGCTTGGCGAGCGAGCGCATCGCTTTTGATGAATTGCGCAGCCGCTGCATCGAGCACGCCCAGGCGGCGCAGCAGGCTGTCAGCGGTGTCGTTGGTGCGCGTGTTGTCGCTACGGTAAAGCACGAAAGGCGGAATCGGTTCAACGCTCGATGACAGCGTTTGCTCGGCATGGCGCGGCGCAGCGGATTCCACCTGCTCAATGACAATGCGAACGGGCACGGTGCTCGGGTCGGGCACGAGCGTAGCC
>JANMDE010000248.1:0-2185 GCA_031376105.1 Variovorax sp.
TTGCCAGTCCTGATAACTGCGCCTCAAACTCCTGCTCTGAGGCCATCAAATCAATGGTTTTGAAGCGCAACCTGTGCCCTTGCATGTCAACATAAGTGTCTACTGCTGGTCCACACAGCGGATGTAGCAGCATGCCCTCACTGCGCCAGCCTTGGCCCAGTGTTCGTGCTTCTTGCGTACGCAAATACGCGTAGAGCTGATACAGATAGCCGCTTCTGAGCATTGCATCCTTGTACTGCGAAGGTGCAAAAATATTGTTGAACTTGGTATCAATCACCAGCTTACGCCTGCTCGCAAGGTGCACAAGTTCGATATCTGTTTGCATGCCTGGCAGGTGCATCGCTATACCATCAGACGCGTGCTCTATTGGCCAACTCAGCTTGCGCCCGTGCTGCACCTGCCAACCTAAAGGCTGCAACTTTCGGCGTAAAGCATTGGCCACTGCTTTTTCAAACAAGCGCCGCAGCAGATGTTCATCCACATCCGCGCCCAAGGCGTGGCTTCGGCCAGCCTTTTCGCTTGGAATTAGTGCATCGAATACCATCTTCGCCAGGCTCATCATCAGCAAATCAGCGGTCTCATTGCGACCTATCTGGTCCGTTGCCATGGCTGCTCTTGATGGCTTTTGTGCAGCAACGCCTATTCGCCCGAGCAGTTGTGACAAAGCTCGGCACTCGCGGATGACTTCAGTGTTGCGAACGTTTTCGGCCAGTTGATCCAACGCAGCACGTACGAAACGGTTGCGCGGTGTGTCCATAGTGTGCTCTTCAAAGCGACAAGCTACACGCCCTTGTTCCAAAAGCTGGCCAGACAAGGTGGCGAGCAAATCAATGCGCCCTCTCACACGGGATAGAACCGCATGCCTCGCCTGATACCCACGACTTAAATTCCGGCGCAGCCGTTGCTTGACTACTTGTACCAGCAAGCGCGCCACCAGCTCTGGTAAATCGCTGGCAGACTCTGCTTCTACGCTCAGTTGTTCCTTAAATCGCGCCAAATCTGCCGCATACAAAAACAACAGCCAGATATTGCGCAGCGGTATTTTTGAGTTTGTCATCTCAAGTCTGCGGGAGCAGCTTGGCAATGGCATCATCCGCACGTTCAGGTGCATCAAACCAGTATTCATGCAGCAATGGCCCGATCTCGGAATACACCACTTCCGCAAACCATGCCTGTGCGTCCGGCACAGCCTCGTGCGGCGTCACATAGGAATGCCCAATTTGAAACTGCGCACCTAAAGCACGGTCTTGCGCAATTTCTTGATTTAGCTCGTCCATCCGGGAGCGGATGTGGGCAACGTCTGCTGCGTCCAAGCCTTTTGCTAGACACCACTGCTCCCATGCAGGATTCAAGCTGGGCGCTAAACTCACAAAAGCAAAGCGGCGGCGCAACGCCAGATCCACCAAAGCCAAAGAGCGATCTGCCACATTCATGGTGCCAATGACATACAGGTTCTCTGGCACGTAAACCCGCTCTCCCGGTCTACGAGGATAGGCGAGTTCCATTGCGGCCTCCTTGTTGCGCTTGCTGCCTTCGATCAGAGTCAGTATTTCACCCAGTACCTGCGCAGGGTTTCCCCGGTTGATCTCTTCAATGATGAGGACATGGTCCACATCCGGCTTAAAGCGCGCAGCCTCCACTACCTGTAAGAAAACGCCGTCTGTCAAATTTAGCTTGCCATCACCCCCCGGCCGGTAGCCACGTACAAAATCTTCATATGACAAAGCGGGGTGAAACTGCACTACCCGAAGCTGCTCGTCGCTGGGGCTTTTGCTGCCAATAAGTGCCTTTGCCAGTCGCTTCGCCAGCCAAGTTTTGCCAGTGCCGGGTGCGCCTTGCAGGATCAGATTTTTTTTGCTTTGCCAGCGCTGCAGCATGGCATACAGATCGGCCTCAGGTACAAAACAGCCCTCCGTCACGATGTCTGTCACTCCATAGCTTGCGCCCGAAGATGGCAGGGCGTTTTCTTCGATTCCATCATCTTCCACGGCCTCATCGTCAAGTTCAGTATCAACAGCCAAGAATCGTTCGCGCCAGTAGGGCTGGGACATAAAGAAAGCGTAGTCTTGCTGAGCCCCTTCAAAAGCAAAGGCCACCAAGCGGCGTGCCAGTACCTCATCCTCTACCCGCGCACGGGTGATGGTGGAACGATAGGTATAAAAAAACCAGTCACGCGGAGCAAAAG
>JANMDE010000254.1:0-6436 GCA_031376105.1 Variovorax sp.
CCTCGAACACCAGCACATGTGAGGGTGCGCCAACCGGCTGAACTCGTAGGTCACAGCGATCCGCTTCCCAGCTGATGTGGATAGCCGCCAGAATTGCATCGTGAAGGGGAAGATCGCCGAATGCCATTGATGCGCTTTAACTCAATATAGAGAGACAGGCTTCTGTCCACCCATCACGGCTTTTGTCTCCCTAACATCGGAAGCAGAAACGCCCGCCAAGCCGCTCACAATATGGCTTGTTGGCAATATACTGTATGCATTAACAGTCATAACAACTCCAGAAAAACCAGCACGCCGGTGTTCAAGTCAACTCGGCTGCTGGATCAGTTGCGGGAACACATCCGTGACTTGCACTATAGCCTGCGAACCGAAGAGGCGTATGTGTATTGGGCAAAAAGTTCACTTTTTTATCGCAAGCGGCATCCGCACGACATGGAGCAGGTACGGGTGGCTGCTTTGAAATGAGCATGTCCGACAAGCGATGAAAGGGAAAATACATACCAAATTCGGCCTCTAGCCCTTATAAAACGTGCGCAGAGTGCTATTTAATTCATAGCGATACGACGCACCAACCAACCTGATCCGCTGCGTGATGGGTCTGAAAAATCCGAGGGGTTTCTACGTGGAGCGCGAGAAGCCAAGCTGGCACGCTACAAAAGGCGGCGGCTCGGGGTCAGCGGGTGGCATGCCAAAAAGAAAGCACTCGAGTTGTTTAGGCACGCTGCGCAGCAGGCGAGCGGGTGGTGCGAAACTTATGCCACACCCGCCAGAGCAGCAAACTGGCCAAAATCACGGCGTAAACATACACCTCAGCATAGTTATTTTTCCCCGAACGCATCCAGAAAAAATGCAAAACGCCTAGGCCTGCAATCACATACACCAGCTTATGAAGCGTTTGCCAGCGCTTAGCGCCGAGGGCTTTGATGGCGCGGTTGAATGATGTGAAGGCCAGGGGCGTGAGCAGCAGAAAGGCGGCGAAGCCCACCAAGATGAAAGGGCGCTTGGGGATGTCGTTGATGATGTCGGCGAGATCAAAGCTCATGTCAAACCAGCTGTAGGCCAGCAGATGGAGCACGACATAGAAATACACAAACAGCCCGAGCATGCGCCGAAAACGGGCGAGCTGCGGCGTTTTGCTGATGGTGCGCAGTGGCGTGATGGCGAGCACGACGCATAGCATGCGCAGCGTCCAATCGCCGGTGAAGCGGGTGATGTATTCGGTGGGGTTGGCGCCGAGATTGTTGGTGAAAATACCATACACCAGCCACGCAAAGGGCAACAGGCATGCTATAAAAAGAATAGCTTTCGCCGCAGGTTTTAAAAGGGTAGAGCGGCTAAAAAGCATAGAAAAGTTCAATAAAACTTCTTCAGATCCATGCCTGCATAGAGCTGGCCGACTTGCGCTTCATAGCCATTAAACATCAGCGTTTTGCGCTTCTTCGCAAAGACGCCGCCTTCTTCACCAATGCGGCGCTCAGAGGCTTGGCTCCAGCGCGGGTGATCGACGCTGGGGTTCACGTTGGAATAAAAGCCATATTCCTGCGGACCCGCTTTGTTCCACGAGGTGCGGGGCTCTTTTTCGGTGAAGCGGATTTGCACGATGGATTTACCGCCTTTGAAGCCGTATTTCCAAGGTGACATGAGGCGCAGTGGTGCGCCGTTTTGATTCGGCATCACTTCGCCATACATGCCAAAGGCCAGCAGTGTGAGCGGATGCATGGCTTCGTCTAAGCGCAGGCCCTCGACATACGGCCAATCGAGCGAGCGCCCAGATAAACCATTCATTTGCTTCGGGTCCGCCAGCGAGACGAATTCAACGTATTTTGCATTGCCTAGGGGCTCAACTTTTTTGATCAAATCAGCCAGCGAATAGCCTACCCAAGGAATCACCATGCTCCAGCCTTCCACGCAGCGCATGCGGTAAATGCGCTCTTCCATGGGGCTGAGCTTGAGCAACTCTTCCAAGCCGATCTTGCCGGGCTTTTTGACTAAGCCTGTGATCTCTACCGTCCAAGGCTTGGTGATGAGCGAATGGGCGTTTTTGGCTGGATCGGCTTTGTCGGTGCCGAATTCGTAGAAATTGTTATAGGTTGAGGCGTCTTTGTAATCAGTGACTTTTTCCATCACATTCGCACCTACCACTGCGCTCTTGCCACCGGGCAGCTTGGCCAAGCCGCCCATAGCGCGCGCATCGCGCGCCGCATAGCTCGCTAGCGCAGCGCCAGCAGCGCCCGTGCCCCAGAGCTTCAAAATATCGCGGCGGCTCTCGAAGGCTGCGCGGGGTGTGATTTCACTTGGAATGCTGTGGTCAAAGCCACTGGAATTTGTTTGGATCAACATAAAAATATCCTTTTGTCGCTTTGAGTCGGGGCAGTTTAAAAGTTCTTACAGCGTTCCGTAACTGTGAAGGCCGGAGAGAAACATATTCACGCCAATGAAGGCGAAGGTGGTGACTGCTAGGCCGACCAGCGCCCACCAAGCCGCAATCGTGCCGCGCAGGCCTTTCATCAGGCGCATGTGCAACCAAGCGGCATAGTTGAGCCAGACGATGAGCGCCCAAGTTTCTTTGGGATCCCAGCTCCAGTAGCCGCCCCAAGCCTCGGCTGCCCAAAGCGCGCCGAGCACGGTGGCAATGGTGAAGAAGGCAAAGCCCACGGCGATGGATTTATACATCACATCATCCAAAATTTCAAAGCTGGGCAACTGAGCTGCAATGCGTTTGCGGCCCAGCAAAATGCCGCCAATGATCAGCGCCGAGATGCCGAAATACACCGCCCAGTAGTTGCTCATGCCGCCCGTGGGTGACTTGCGAAACACGATCGGCTCAAAGCAAAGCACCACGCCCAGCAGCCACAGTGGTGCAAGTTTGTACCATTTCGTCTCGGCGGCTTGTTGCTTAATGAGATACGCAAACGCCACCATCGCCGCTAAAGCAAAGGTGCCGTAGCCAATGAAGTTGGCTGGCACATGTAGCTTCATCCACCAGCTTTTGAGCGCGGGCACCAGCGGCTGAATCTCATGTGCGCCGCGCACCAAGGCATACCAAAGCAAAAAGCCCACGGCTGCGCTGATCACCAACATCACAAACGCGCCGAGCGCCTTGGTTTTGTATTGCTCTTCAAAATAAAGATAAAACGTCGTGGTGAGCCAGCAAAACAGCACAAACACTTCGTACAAATTGCTCACGGGAATATGGCCGATATCAGGGCCGAGTAAGTGGCTTTCATGCCAGCGCACCATCGTGCCAATCAGCGCCATCGTGACACCTGCCCAAGCCAGCTTGGAGCCGAGGCCAGAAAAAGCCGCTGATTGCGCTTTGCTCAACACGCCGATCCAGTAAAACGCCGTACTCATGAAGAAGAGCACGCTCATCCACAAAATCGCCGATTGGCTGGAGAGAAAATACTTGAGCCAAAACACCTGCTCTGCCCGGCCAAGCTGGCCTTGATACGAAGCGATGGCAAGCAGTGAGAAAAACGCCACGATCACGGCAAGCGTACGCAGTGGCCGCCAAAACCAGCCCAGCCAAATCACAAAAGGCGACAAGCCCACCAGGATGGCTTTGTCGTAAAAATCCATTGAAGCCGCATGGCGCAGGAAAGCATAGCCCACGCCTGCGATCACGAGCAGAGCGAAAAGCCAATCGAAGCGGCTCCTTTTGCTCAAATAGCTTTCGTTGTAATTCACGGGTGGCGTGATGGGTGCTGTGACGAGTGGCGTGGCGGTGGCTGTGTTCATACGGTGCTCGTAGGCATTGGAATGCCCAATAATTTCGTTTTTAACATCTCAAACTCCTTGTCGCCATCCATCGTCTTGCGATTGGTGGACAGCGCCATTTGTGCCTTGGAAGCGTCGCTTGTGCCATCGCCCTCTGGCGTGACCCAGACCCAGACGCGGCGCTCGCGCACGTAAAGCATGGCAAAAATACCGATGATCAGGAAGAGGCAGCCGGTATAAACCACCCATTTTCCGGGCGCGCGAGCCAGCTGAAAAATACTGGCCTGCACTTGGTTGAATTCTTTGAGTGTGAAGGCAAAAGGCGCGGGGTAGAAGAATGAATCCGACAATGCCACCACGGCTTGCGTCATGAATGCCTGCGTTTTTTCATCCGGCTCAAGAGCTTTCAGGCCTGCTTTCTCGCGCGACAGTTGCGTTAATTCAAAGAGCACGCCATTCAAAATACGCACCAACACCTCGCCCGCTTTTTCGCGCTCTGCGGGTGGAACAGCAGTTTCCATGAAATCGGCAATCGCTTGCAAACCTGCGCTGTTTGCCCCATTTGCATTCATGGGATTGGGCTGCTTGGTGTCGATTTTTTCTGCGCCAGCAAACAGGCTCAAGGCTCGGCCCGCAGAAATACTCAGCTGCTGTGCCATCTCGGGTTTGGTGGGGTCAATGGCTTTGGCCACATAGCGCTTCACGGCAGCTTCGCGCATGGCAGGGTCAGCCAAGGCCAGTTTCAAGCGCGAGAAGCCATCGGGGCTGCCTTCCGCATCAGCGGGCACGCGCAAATAGCTGTAGGCATCGTTGGGGTTGGTGCGCATGCCCCAAAGGTAAATCGGTAGCCCTTCGCCTTGTGCATTGGGCTCCATGATGATGGGCAACATGTAGTTGTTGAACTCAGTGGCTTGGCCCGCGCCATCGCGCAGCTTGTATGAGATGCTCGGGCCCACGTTGCGCAGGCCTTTGTCTTTGCCCAGCTTGTTGGCAGAACCTAGCGATTCGTCAATGGACTGGCGCAAATCGACTTTGCGCACATCCACTTCCGTGCCGTTGCCCGCGTTGCCTGCATTCTTGGCAAAATTTTCCACGTTGATCACGCGCAGGCCGGTGTATTCGAGCGTCATCTTGTCGGCGTTTGAATCTTGGCCCCCGAAGCCTTGTCCCTTGATCAGTTGGGATTGCCCGCCAATCGCGCCCTGCACATCAAACACCTTGCCACCCGCCAAGAGCGGCACAGCCTGTAATTTCACGGTCGAGCCGCCATCGTCAAAACTGGATTGATAAATCTCAATGCCGCGATGCCGCGCAGGATGGTTCACCTCGACACGGGCTTCTTTTTTCTCACCAGTTTCTTTGTCGTGAATGATGATCTCGCTGGCAAACAGCTTGGGCATGCCGGTGGAATAGTATTCCACGATGAATTTTTTCAGCTCAATCGAGAAGGGCAAATCTTGCAACAACACGCCGCCGTTTTGATTCAAAATGGCCGTCGATGCGCTTGTGCCTTCGCTGACAAACATATTGCCGCGAAAAGCGGGGTTGGAGGTTGAAAGGCGATGCTGCGCAGGCACCTCAGCGATCATGCCGCCACCGGTAAAAATGGTCTTGCCGCCAAACCACTGTTGCATGCGAACAAACAAATCGCCATCCAGCAAGCCGCCGATACACACCAGCACGATGGCGCTGTGGGCAGCGATGTAGCCCAGCTTGTTGGCACTGCCGGCTTTGGCGGCGATCATCAGGCCGCCCGAGCGCCCCGTGCTCGCATCGGGTTCACGCTGTTGCACCTTGACTTTCCAGCCGCTGCCAGCCAGCTGGCGCGCAATACGGTCACCCGCTGCCGCACACGATTCCGTGAGGGTTGCATTCGCCTTGTGGCCAAAAGCCTGCAAGCTCTGCTCCCGCATGCCTTCTTTGTAAATCTTTAAATCGGCCAAGATTTTGGGTGTGTTGCGCCCGATGCACAAACTGGTAGAAATCACTAAAAACGTCAAAATCAGCATGAACCACCAAGCGCTGTAAACGGTGGGCAAGCTCAACGCGCCAAACACATCGGCCCAAAACGGGCCAAACTGATTCACATAATTGCTCAGGGGCTCGCCCTGCTTGAGCACCGTGCCAATCACCGAGGCGATGCAGATCACGGTGAGCAGCGAAATCGAAAAACGCATCGAAGACAGCAGCTCGACCGCCGCGCGCAGGGCGATGGAGGGGGTTTTCAGGCGCAGGCCGTGGGTGGAAACTGACATCGAATGGTTATTAGGGCAAAGAGGCCTATTGTCTCAAACAGGCATGAAAAAAGCGGGCATCTGCTTAGAGAAACCCGCTTTTAGTGAGCCTTTTCGGCTCGAAAGGTTCAAAGTGTTGATCAGCGCAGGCCAGCCAGATAGTCGGCCACGGCTTTGATCTCGCGGTCGTTCATCTTGGCAGCGACTTGGGTCATGATGGCGTTGTTGGTGCGGCCGCCATCACGGTAGGCTTTGAGCGAGCTGACGATGTAATCAGCATGCTGGCCGGCCAAGCGTGGAAATTGTGCGGGCATGCCAGCGCCTGAGGGGCTGTGGCAGCCAGCGCAGGCGGCAATTTGGCGATCAGAAATGCCGCCCTTGTAAATACGCTCGCCAGCAGCCACCAAGGCCTTGTCTTTGGCAAAGCCTGGCTTGGCTTTTTGCTGAGAAGCCCAAGCCGCGATGTTGCGCATGTCTTCGTCGCT
>JANMDE010000325.1:0-2472 GCA_031376105.1 Variovorax sp.
GGTTTAAATCAGGGTGGTGCTGTAGTAGCGCTTGACATGAGCTGTCAAGCTGTAGCCGCCACCTTTTTCTGGCGCGGGCTTCAAGGTCTCTTGCGCGGCTTCTTGCTGCACAACTCGGGGCAAGGCCACCACGGCTGCGGCTGCTGTGCCGACAGCGGCTGCGCCAAACAACATGCCTCTGCGTGAGGATGTTTGTGCTTGATCTTTCATCTTCGTCTCCAAGATGCGTAGCATGCAATATAGCTGTCTACTTATACCCCTGACTATATTCCCACTTAGGCGCGCGTGCAATCGATTGCCGAGCAATTTGGTCGCCTAAGCACTAGGGATTTCACCAAGCTGATAGATCAAATGCGCCTATCTAACGCGGAGCTTACATAAAGGCTGATGGCGAAGCTCAGGTCATCATGTCAAAGCCCTGCTGCTCCACACTGATAAAAGCGCGCGTGAATTCAGCCAATTTGGCATAGAGCTTGGCACGAGGATGCGCTGCTATCGCATCGCACATCTGCATGGCCCAAGGCTGCACTTGGTCGCCAAAAAAACTTTTTTGCTGCGTGAGATTAGCCACCGTCACATCATCACCCGCAATCAAATAGCGCATCACCTCGCAGCAATACGCAAAATGATCTTCCGTCTCGGGCATGGTCTCGTCGCGCTCAAGGCCAAGCTTGGCTAAATCATTGCGCAAGCGCACGAGTGGTTTTTCATTGAGAAAGCCGCTCAAATAGTGCGAAGCATACAAATACACCTCGGGCTTACCCACGCCGCCAAACAGCTTGGCGTATTCATCTGCCGCCTGGGCATCGCTCAGTTCGCGTGCGCTAGCCACCACCTCTTGCCAACTGCCCTCCAGCAAGCCGCCCTCCACCGGCGCTTGCGTCACGGCGACCCTCAACTGCGCGAGCAGCCCGGGCGATGGCGGCGCATAAAACAGCGCCGCAAGCAGGCCATACACTTCCGCGCGTGCGGTTTCTTCGTCAAAACTGCTGATCGTGCTCATCGGTGCTTACCTTGGAATATCTTGAATTTTGGCTTCGTTGTTGTCTGAATACAGATCAATCACCCGGCAGTCGCCACACATCTTCAGACGGTTCAATGCCTCCCCTTGAAACATGGAGTGGCCTGAGAGCTTGCCAAGCATGTTTTCTATGGCTTTCAAAGTGCCAAACGGTTTGCTGCAGCGGATACAGCTGTACGGCGGCTGCTCATTGAGCACCCTGCTTTGGCCGCGCTCTTTGGTCAGCAGCAGGCGCGGCTTGAGCTCAATCGCATTTTCAGGGCAGGTTTGCGCACACAAACCGCATTGCACGCAATTTTTTTCAATGAATTTGAGCTGTGGCCGCTCAGGATTATCCTGCAGCGCAGCGGAAGGGCAGGCGCTGACACAGCTGAGGCAAAGCGTGCAGGCATCTTTGTTGATCTGCAAACTGCCAAATGGCGAGCCCGCTTTAGGAAGCTCGATCTGCTCTGGCAATGGCGTTGCAGCTGTTTGCGGCGCATGGGTGATCAGGTGATCCAGGGCTAAATCAAGCGTGCTGCGCTTTTCAGAGGGCAAGGCGAAGCGTGCCACCTTCGCGGGCACGGTTTGCTTTGAGCTACCGAGGGTTCTGAGCGCTGCATCCAGCGCCGCCGCATCCTGCGCTTCGATCAGCCCCAAATGCGTGCCCGCGTAGCCCAAGCCGCGCAGCAGCGTTTGCGCAACGTCCATCTGCTCGCGCAGCGCCTTGACGTAATCGGGTGCTTCCTCGGAGGTGACAAGCACACTGATTTGCTGCGTGCCCATGGCTATCGCACTGAGCCACACATCCAGGCCCACGCTGGAGGTGTGCCAGACCTGTAGCGGAATCAGGTTGTGCGGCATGCCTTGCGCTTTTTTCAGTTGTGCGGCGCGGCCCAGCTGCTCAATGAGCTGCCCTCCTTTGCCTTGGCTGTGGATCAAGAGCGCTGGCGCTTGACCGCCCGCTTTGGCATACGTCGCCAGCAGCGTTTTGATCTTCACGCCTTGGTGGCTTGCCTTCGGGTAGGCTAGGTGAGCGCGCCGGTGGGACAGACGGTCGTGCATGCACCGCAGCCCACGCAGAGATTCGGATTCACCTTGATCGCCTGCATGGCTTTGTCGCTGCTCACGGCATGCGCTGAACACACGTCGATGCAGGCATTGCAGCCGGTTTTCTCGTTGCGCGAATGGGCGCAGAGCTTTTGTTTGTAAACGAAGAATTTGGGTTTTTCGAATTCGCCCACCAAATCGCGCAACTTGATCAGCGTGTCAGCATTTGCATCTTTGAAATAGCCTTGCGGCGCGGCATGCCAGTCGATCAAGGGCTTTTCAGACAGATCCAGCACGATTTCTCTCGATTTTCAAATCAACCTAGGCAAATGCAAAAGCCATCGCAGCTGCGTGAGCGCATGCGATGTGGCGGGCGCGATTGATTTTGAGCGCGAAGCGGTGCCAATGCAGGATGCGTTTGA
>JANMDE010000319.1:0-5828 GCA_031376105.1 Variovorax sp.
CTTCGCGGTGAATACCGAGGGATTGATGGATAGGGCGGTCTGAATAACAGAACAGCACGCAGCCCTCGGAAGAGAGCAAGAGCAGAGTGTGCCACGAGGGTACGACGAAAAGGTCTCGAGCTATGAACTCATACGCAAAGCTGCCATGATGAGATTCGATAACAGCGCGGCCTGCGCCTTCCACCACGCTAAACACCGCGCCATCCGTTTGGCGATAGGGCAAGCCTTCAAAGCCAGCGGGCAAGCGCTGCATGTAGGTTTGCATGGTGGGCATGGGCGAGCCGCCAGTGAGGGGGTTCGTGTAGCGCAGCTTGAAGCCATCCCAAGCGTCGATGGCCTCGCATTTTTCTAGCGCATGGAGTGCTTCGCGGGTACGGGCATACGGGTAACTGAAGATCGGGCTGGTGTTGCCGTAAGGGGAATCACGGCGCAGCGGGGCCATGTTGTGGCCATAGGCGGCGAAGCTGGCACCTTCGGGTTTAGTTTGCGCTTGGGCTTTGGCATCGCCGTTTTCTGCGAAGCCTGCGTCAAAAAATCTGATGGTGGGGATATCTAAACCATCTAACCAAACCATCGGATCACTGCCTTCATGCCCGTGATCGTGCCAAGCCATTTTCGGCGTGATGATGAAATCACCGGGCTGCATGGTGCTGCGCTCGCCATCGACTGCCGTAAACGCACCCGATCCTTCGACAATGAAGCGCAGTGCGCTTTGGGTATGGCGGTGGCTGGGTGCTATCTCGCCGGGCAAGATCAGCTGCAAGCCTGCATACAAAGACTGCGTGATGCAAGACTGTCCGCGCAGCGCAGGATTTTCCAGAATCAAGACACGGCGAATGGCTTCTTCTGCCGTGATCGCTGCGCCTGCCCGCATGAGGAAAGGGCGTACTTCATCGTATTTCCAAATCGCTGGCACGCAAGGCGTTTTCGGCTGCGGAGGCACGAGCGCATGCAACACTTCCCAGAGTGGCGTGAGGTTGTTTGGCGACATGTCTTCATAGAGCTTGGCGCGGTCAGGATGGTGAGTCTTCGTGAGCATATGACAAGCCTTCAAAACAAATTGTGCGGGTCAATGCCTTCATACATCCATTTCAAGCCCGCAAAGCCCGCTGCATCTTTGCCGCCTCGGAAAATACTGTTGCGCAGCTCGCGGGTGACGCCGCTCGCGTGATAAATATCGCCGTAAAAGCGGGCGGTGAGCTGCACACGAGCCGTGCGCAAATAGCGCTTGTCTTGGTAGGCCAAAAATGCCTCGGCGTAATTACCTTTGAAATGCTCAATCGCCTTGCCCAGCACCACAGCATCTTCAATCGCTTGGCCTGCGCCCTGCGCGAGGTATTGCAGCATGGGGTGCGCGGCATCGCCCAGCAGCGTGACGCGGCCTTGGCTCCAGTTTTTCACTGGCTCGCGGTCGCAAAGCACCCACATTTTCCAGAGGTTGATCTTGGCCATGAGGGCGCGTACGGTGGGGTGGGCATCGGCAAAGCGCTCGGTCAACTCGCTGTTGTCGCCATAGGTGTCCCAGCCTTCGTCGTATTTGTTGCTGTGGAACACGGCCACGAGGTTGTAGAGCTCACCACGGCGCAGCGGATACGTCACGAGATGAGTTTTTTCGCCACCCCAGAGTTGCACCTCATCGCTCCAAAGCTCGGGAGGTACATCACCCTTTTTCAGCACCGCACGGTAGGCAATATGTCCGCTCACACGCGGTTTGCCATCGCCCACAATTGCCTGCCGAATGCTGCTCCACAAGCCATCCGCGCCCAGCAATGCAGCGCCTTGAATGTGTTCGCCGTCTTTCAGCGTCGCAGTCACGCTGTTGGCATCTTGCGCAAAAGAAGCCACGCCTGCGTTGGTATGCAGCTTAACGTTGCTCAAGCCCTTGCAAGCGTTCAGCAAGACGTCATGCAAATCTTTGCGATAAATCACGCCATAAGCAAAGCCGCCATAGGCCGCACGCGCTGCATCACCCATCTCCACGCGCACCACCTGCTCGCCTGTACGCACATCGCGCATGCCCATGGCCGGTGGGAAGTAAGCCACCTTGTTGACCTCTTCGGTCAGCCCGAGGTAATCCAACATGCGAAAAATATTGGGCCCGAGCTGAATACCTGCACCAATTTCGCCAAACTCAGCCGCTTGCTCCAGCACCGTGACCGCATGCCCGGCGCGGCCTAAAACAAAAGCTGCTGCTAAGCCGCCAATACCGCCACCTGCGATCAGAATGGGAGAGGATTGGAGCGCCAGTGTCATGGGATGTGTCTCACAAAGTTATTCGAGAATTGGAATTAATTGTATGTATACATATTATCTGTACGCCTAGTATTTACCCTGATCGTATGTGTGCTTACAATCATCTCTGTTATTCAATTTTGCAATGGCCACTTCATTTGACTTCACCCAAGCCCCTGGCTATTTAATTCGCCGGGCGCATCAAACCTCGATGGCGATCTTTGCCGAGGAGCTGGGCAGCTTTGAGGTCACCGCTTTGCAATTTGCCATCCTGCAAGCCTTGGTGGATGAGCCGGGTGCTGATCAAATCACGGTGGCGCAGCGCGTGGCGCTTGATGCCGCCACCTCGGGCTCAGTCATCATGCGCTTGGAAGAGCGCGGCTGGCTGCGCCGTGAGCCTTCGCCCACCGACAAACGCCGCAAGCTGCTCTGGCTTACTGCTGAGGGGGAAAGTCAAGCCTTCGCCATGAAAAAGCATGCCAAAAAAGTGCAGCTGCGTTTGTTGGCGTCATTGTCAGAAGCTGAGCGAGCGCAGTTTGTGGCGTTGCTCAAGCGCATCAGTCAGATCGAATGATCCAGTGCTGCATGCTGGGCAGCTTAAAATAGCGGTATGTTCAACAGCCTCTGGATGTACACCATGAACCGCTGTCTTTTTGCTTCATTCAAGTTCGCTTCGCTCATCACGCTGTGTTTGAGCACCTCTCTTTTGGCGCAGGATCAAATGTCTGCGCCACTGCCTGTCAATGAAGTGGTGCAAACCGGGGTGCCTGGTTTGCGCAAATTTCCTGAAAAGGCCTTGCGCGGCAAGATGCGGGTGGTGCAAGCGCCTGAAATTTTGATGGATGGCAAGCCAGAGCGCCTCTCGCCGGGCTCGCGTATCCGCGATACGCAGCAGCGCTTGGTGATGTCGGCCAGCATCACCAATGTGGAATTGGTGGTGAATTTTGTGCGCAATCCGCTGGGCGAAGTGCATGAGGTGTGGATCTTGACGCCTAATGAAATTGCGCAAAAGGTCAAAACCAACACGCCGGCCACCAATTTCCGTTTTGCCTCAGACGGTGAAGGCACCAAGCAAGACGATGGCAATACGCCTTTCAACCAGTTGCCCAGCTTTGAGCAACAAGGCCGCCAACAGCGCGAACAGCAGCCCAAGCGTTGATCACGCGCTGCGCTTCTTTCGTGCGCATTTTTAGCCTATACAGCCTATTGCCGTTATAGAACGTGCATAGTTTGCTATTAAAGTTATAGTATTTTTCTCCCCAATTCGAGCGCATCATGAGTAAAAAAGTTTTTATCCGCACCTTCGGTTGCCAAATGAACGAGTACGACTCGAACAAAATGGTCGATGTGTTGCACGCTGCTGAGGGCTACGAGAAGACCGACAACGTGGATGAAGCCGATCTGGTGTTGTTTAACACCTGCTCAGTGCGCGAGAAGGCGCAGGAAAAAGTGTTTTCTGATTTGGGGCGTATCAAGCATCTGAAGGCCAAGGGCGTGAAGATTGGCGTGGGCGGCTGCGTGGCTAGCCAAGAGGGGGAGGCGATTATCAAGCGTGCGCCGTATGTGGATGTGGTGTTTGGCCCGCAGACCCTGCACCGCTTGCCTGAGCTGCTTTCCAAGCAGCAGCAAACGCGCAAATCACAAGTAGATATTTCTTTCCCTGAAATCGAAAAGTTTGACCATTTACCGCCAGCTCGGCGCGAAGGGGCGAGCGCGTTTGTGAGCATCATGGAAGGCTGCTCGAAATATTGCAGCTATTGCGTGGTGCCCTACACGCGTGGTGAAGAGGTGAATCGCCCGTTGGATGATGTGTTACTCGAAGTGGCGCAGCTGGCGGGGCTGGGCGTGAAAGAGATCAATCTGCTTGGGCAAAACGTCAATGCCTATCGCGGCACAATGGGTAATACCGCAGAGATTTGCGATTTCGCCACGCTGCTGGATTACGTGAGCGACATTCCCGGCATCGAGCGCATTCGCTACACCACGAGCCACCCCATTGAATTCACGAGCGCGCTGATCGAGGCCTATGCCAAGCTGCCAAAACTCGTGAGCCACTTGCATTTGCCTGCGCAGCATGGGTCCGACAAAATCTTGGCTGCAATGAAGCGCGGCTACACCAGCTTGCAATATAAAAGCACGATCCGCAAACTGCGTGCCATTCGCCCCGATTTGCCGCTTTCGACAGACTTGATCATTGGCTTTCCCGGCGAAACGGATGACGACCATGCCAAGACGATGAAGCTGATCGACGATATGCGCTTTGACAACTCTTTTAGCTTCATTTTCAGCCCGCGTCCCGGCACGCCCGCAGCCTCTCTTGCAGACGACACACCACATGACGTAAAACACCAACGCTTGCTGCAAGTGCAAAAAGCCATCAACGACCACACGCATGCTTTCAGCGATGCTTTTGTAGGCAAAACGGTCAAAATCTTGGTGGAAGGGCCTTCGCGCCAGTCTAAACCGGACGCGCTGGAATTGATGGGACGCACGGAATGCAACCGCGTGATCAACTTTGCCGCCAGTGCGCAGGGCATGACGCGTCTGCCGGGGCAGCTTATCGATATCGCGGTCAACCAGCGCATGGGCTTTTCGCTGCGTGGGGAGCTGGCGCTGAGCGATTCTCTCGCGGTTAAGCCAGAAATAGCCGCCGCTTAACGCATGCATCCCCTGACCCAGAAGCTCAGCTGGGATATCTTTTGCCGCGTTATTGACAACTTCGGTGACATTGGTGTGTGTTGGCGTTTGGCTGCAGCGTTGGCCGCGCGCGGTCAGAGCGTGCGGCTCTGGGTTGACGATGTATCAGCGCTGGCTTGGATGGCGCCCGAAGGTTGCGCAGGCGTGCAGCAGATGATTTGGCAGCCTGACAAGCCGATGCCGCAAGAGACGCAGCCCGGTGATGTGGTGATCGAGGCCTTTGGGTGTGAGCTGGATCACGCATGGATCGCTATGAATTTAGTAGCTGACTATGCAGACAATATAAGGGGTAACAGCCAGAAAGCCTTAGAAAAACTGATTTGGATCAATCTGGAATACTTAAGCGCCGAGCCCTATGTGGCCCGCAGCCATAGCCTGCGTTCACCTGTGATGAAAGGTGCGGCGCAGGGGATGGACAAGTGGTTTTTTTACCCAGGATTCACAGCGGGCACGGGCGGCTTGATTCATGAACCGTTGCCGCTGCCGTCGCAGCCGCAACCCCAACCGCAGCCATCGCCGCAGATGCCCAAATCACAGCAGCCTGAGACATCACAGCCTCACCGAGATGCCAACGCGCCGCGTCGCATCAGCCTGTTTTGCTACGAACCGGCGGCTTTGGCCGAGATGCTCCAGCAATGTGCGGACAGCGCGCAGCGCAGCCAGCTGTTGGTGATGCACGGGCGCAGCAAGCAAGCTCTGGAACTTGCTTTGCAAAGAATAAATGACTACTCGCCCCTATGGAATAAGCATAGTATGCTATCAATAGATGAGCAATCTAGTTTGCCTCAAACGCAATATGACGCACTTCTAAAGAGTTGTGATTTGAACTTTGTGCGAGGTGAAGATTCCCTGGTCAGAGCGATCTGGGCAGGCCGCGCCTTCGTCTGGCAGATTTATCC
>JANMDE010000323.1:0-8153 GCA_031376105.1 Variovorax sp.
AAAGAGTCGCATTGCGCGTATGTTTCATGACGGCAAGACGCACTTTTTCCCTCAAAACCGCCTACAAACCCAGGCTCTTTAAACGATTCGCGTGCGCGCGATACACCGACACCGGATCAGAGCTGAAAATGCTGCGCAGGCCAAACACGTGATTGATTTCATCGATATGATTCCAGCCATAGTCGTCCCGCAAGACCTTGCCCCAATGGTTAGAGCATTGGCCCACCAATCCATCGTTTTGCTCAAAACCAAAGAACAAAGCCCCTGCGCCTAAGAGGCTATCCGACACATCCAAAATATTGGTCAATACCGACGTACCACCCATCGAGTAATAGCGCACGCCATTGACCAACTCGGGGCCCTGGCCGCAAGCGGTCGTAGGTGCGCCTTGCGGGAAGCGCCGATTGAAATCTTTGGCTCCGACCGTGGAAAGCGACTGCAACGAAGCCAGTGCGTTTTGCGGATTTGATGGGCTGCCCGATAAATAGGCCACAACACTGCTTAGGCCATTCACCACACCTGCCACCAATCCAGTTGTACCGGTCCAGTTGGTGATGCCTTGCAAGCCATCGGCCACTTTGCTGCCTTGGTGTGGCGTGCCCATGCTGGTCACGCTCGCCACCAGGCTGGGCGACACACCAGCCACATAGCGAATCGTGTTGCCGCCATGGCTGTGGCCCACGAGGTTGAATTTGCTGTGGCCATACTTGGCCTTGAGGGTTTGCAGCTCTTTGAGCAACTGCTCGCCGCGCACTTCGGTGCTATTGGATTGCGAAACGCTAGCGGTGTACACGGTGGCGCCACTTCGGCGCAGCTCAGAGGGCACGCCATAGAAATACTGCACAGGCCCCAACGCATCAAAGCCCAGCAGACCATGCACGAGCACGATAGGGTATTGGGTTTGGGTGTAGGTGTCAGCGGCGTTCAAAGCCGTGGGGCCAGATAGCAAGGCAAGCGAAGCTGCGCAAGCCGCGAGGAAGCGTTTCATGAGGTTTGTCTCCGAGGATTTGCCGAATTTTGGATTCGGCGGTGTTGGAATGGTTGGGAACGACGCGAATTATCGAACGATCGTGCTTTTTTATATCCTATCGTTTTCACTTAAGTATTAACCCGGTTTTTAATCAACTGTGGCGGCGTGCGTCTGCTGACACCACGTTGTCAGGAGCGCCAGCGCAAACTACTGTTTCGCTCAATCCGAGCGTGTTTCAGGAGAACATCATGACGACTTTATCTATTTCCCAACATGCCGTGACTTGGTTTGAAATTGGCTGCAGCGATCTAACTCGCTCCGAAGCCTTTTACGGCGCTGTGCTGAACCGCAAAATGGATCGCCGGGAAGAAATGGGGCCATCTATGGGCTCTGTCTTTCCCTATCAAACAGGCCCCAACAATATCGGTGGCTGCCTGATGCAAGGCATCAGCAGCCCCCGCCCAGTGGCTGGCGGTGGTGGCACGCTGGTGTATCTGGATGCATCGCCAAGCTTGGGGGCAGCACTGGCACGCGTTACGCCTGCTGGCGGCAGCATTGCCCTGCCCACACAGGCGCTGCCCGAAGGCATGGGCTTTTTCGCGCACATCATTGACATTGATGGCAATCGCGTCGGGCTGCATGCTTTGTCACAATAAGCTGATGACTGACGATCTGTTCGCCCCTACGCCGCCTGTGAGTTGCTGGATCGCCGTGGCCAGCGCTGAGCATGCGCGGCGTGGGCGCGATGCGCGGCAAGGCGAATTTGACTGCGGCTTCATGCAGGTTTGCCACGGCAAGCGCTCATCGGTGGCGCGTGTGCAGCCGGGGGACATCGTGGCTTATTACGCACCGGCCACCGAGATGGGCGGCAAAGACAAGTTGCAAAGCTTCGTCTCAATGGGTATCGTGCAGCCCTCGGCGCCCTATGCTTTTGACATGGGCGGCGGTTTTGTGCCTTGGCGGCGTGACGTACGTTACTTACCAACGCGGGACGCTTTGATTGCTCCGCTGGTTGAGCAATTTGAGTTTGTGGACGATCCCAAGCGCTGGGGCTACAAATTCCGTTTTGGGCTCTTCAAAATCAGCGAGCACGATATGCGTTTGATTGCAGGAGCGATGCAGGTTGATTTTTCAACACTCTTAAATTCATAGCATACTGTGTTTATTCTTTAGGGGCGAAAGCCCGTTTCCTTCATAAAATACATCCTATGCGTCGCGCCGACCGCCTGTTTCAAATCGTCCAGCTGATTCGCGGCAGGCGTTTGACGACGGCCGCTTGGCTGGCGCAGCGCCTAGAGATTTCTGAGCGCACGGTGTATCGCGACATTGCGGATTTGCAGCGCCAAAGCGTGCCAATTGAGGGCGAGGCGGGCGTGGGTTATCGCCTTGGCAAGGGCTTTGATCTGCCGCCGCTGATGTTTTCAAACGATGAGGCACAGGCTTTGGTGGCGGCCGTGCGGATTGCGCAAACCTGGCTTGATCCGCAATTGGCGGCCAGCGCGCAAGATGCGCTCTCGCGGGTGATGAGCGTGTTGCCTGCGGCTGCACGGGCAGCCGCTGAGAGCTTGCTGGTGATGGTGCCGCCGATTGGGCTGGAGCCGGGTGTACAGCATCTTTTGCAGCATCTGCGCGAGGCGGCGCAGGCTAAGCAAGTGTGCGAGATTGAATACCGCGATGCGGCTGAAATTCACAGCACGCGCAAAGTGCGGCCACTGGGCGTGTTTTATTGGGGCAAGGTCTGGACGCTGGCCGCTTGGTGCGAATCAAGGCGCGATTTCCGCAGTTTTCGGATTGATCGGGTTGAGGAACTGAAGGTGAGCGACGTGCATTTCAAAGAAGAGGCGGGTAAGACTTTGGCGGATTTGCTGCGCAAGGTGAGCCTTGAGAACAAAAATTTTAAGCTTTGAGCCAGCGCAGAAGATGCTTGGCCACCGGCTGGCTGCCGAGCATTTGGAAATGATCGGTTTCGTAGACGATGGCTTGGCGCGAAGCTGGGATGGTTAAAGGCAGGCCAAGCGCGGGCTTGTCTTCTTTCGCTAAGGCGCTTTTGATGGGAACGAGGCCGTCGCCTAGCAGGCGTTTGAAGGGTTCGGTGAGGTCTTTCGCTTGATCTGGCGAGGGTGCTTTTTGTTTCGTACAGGCCAATGTGTAGAGCTTGACGTGCTTTGGCCACATCGGCAATTCGCCTGAAGGCGTAACAGCACCATGGCGCAAATCTTGAATACCTGCGCTGCGCACGAGGCCAAGTCGCGCGAAAGGTGCGGTGTAGGGGCTGATGCCCAGCACGTAGTCGATCCCGCGCCCAGCGCGCTCCAGCGGTGCGCCTGCGTGGGGCGAGCCTAGGGTGACGAGTTTGCTCAGGTGCTTGACCCAAGCGTGATTGGATTGGATGGCTTGATGGCAGGCGCTGCGCGTGATCAGGCCGCCCATGCTGTGGCCGATGATCACCAGTTGCGCGATTGGCACAGGCCAATCTTGCAGCGTTTGCTCTAGCAGCGCGGCGAAGTCTGCACCGTTCTCATGAATATGTCGGCCGGTGTTGTAGTGCAGATAAATCGGCTCAAAGCCATACTCTTCTGCCAGCATCGCGCCATGGTCATGCCCATCACGGAGCCATTGGATATCGTTCATGCACAGGCCGTGAACGAAGATGAGAATCTTGCCGTTTTTTGGAAGCGTTTGCAGCGCTTCGCCCTGCTGGCGAAACTGCATGGTGATGGCCAGCGGATTGTTCGTTGCAGCCAGCGTATCGCCCAACACGCCATTGGCGGCTGCACGCACGGTTTCGCGGTAAGGCTCGGCGGATTTGAGTTTCAGCTTGGCGGACAACTGCTTGACGATGGGTGATAAGGCTTTCGAGACCGCAGGCAACTGTGCCGCAGCCAAGCTGCGATCAATACCCCAGCCCACCGCGCCCGTGATACCGCGCACACTTTTGTAAACGAGCCCCGTGATGCCGCGGGTTGTCTTTGGTTTGGTGTTTTTGCCAGCCAAGGGCAGCGCCAGAGAAGAAATCGCCCCATGCATCTCCTCCACCAGATCTGTGATGCTTTTCACAGCATCAATCGCTAAGGCGCTGCTACCGCGCAGGGTGGAGAGCTCGCGGGTCAGTGGTTTTTTTTCAGTCATAGCTTAAGCATACGCTATGCTGTTTCCCCCCATCATTCACGACATCAGTCACGAAGGCAACTGCACTTGCCTTGGCGGCGGCCTAGAATGTTTGTATGAACACATCGACCTTCCTCGTCCACAAAAAAGATTTGACTCAAACGCAGCTCATGCCGATGGCACCATCGCCGTTAGCGACTGGCCAAATCCGCCTACGCATTGATCTTTTTTCCGTTACCGCCAACAACATCACCTACGCCAGCTTTGGCGATGCAATGAGTTATTGGAACTTTTATCCTCGGGAGGACGAATGGGGTGTGATTCCGGTCTGGGGATTTGCAAATGTGACGGAATCGCTCTGCGAGGGCATTGCGGTGGGGCAACGTTTCTATGGCTATTACCCGATGGGCAATGAAGTGGTGCTCACGCCTGCGCGTGTGTCGCCAGCGGGCTTTAGCGTGAATGATGGGTTGCGCGCAAAATTAGCGGGGGTATACAACCAGTATGTGAACTGCGCTGTAGATCCGTTTTACGCGCATGGCAGCGAGGCGATTCAGTGCCTGCTGCGGCCTTTGTTCATCACCAGCTGGCTGATTGACGATTTGCTGGCTGACAACGACTTTTATGGCTCTGAGGCCGTCATCATGTCGAGCGCATCCAGCAAAACGGCCTATGGCACGGCCTTTTGCATGGCGCTTAGGCCCGCAGAACAGCGCCCCAAGATCATTGGCCTCACATCTCCCGGTAACGTGGCTTTCAGCGAATCCCTCGGCTGCTATGACCAGATCATCACCTACGACCAAATCGAAAGCCTACAAGCCACCCTGCCCTGCACCTATGTGGATTTTGCCGGCAATGCCGCGCTGCGCCGCCGGATTCACACCCATTTCACTCAGTTGAAATACAGCTGCTCCGTGGGCGGCACGCATGTGCAAGAGTTGGGCGGCGCAAGAGATTTGCCCGGCCCGAAAGCCACACTGTTTTTTGCACCCGCTCAAATCGCCAAGCGGCGCGATGACTGGGGCGGTGCTGCGCTGAATGCGCATTTGGTGCAAAGCTGGCAGGCATTTGCCCAGCGTGTGGCCAAACCGGGAGACAGTTGGATGGAGGTTGAGACGCACACCGCCGAAAGCGCTGCGCAGGCCTACCAAAGTTTGCTAAAAGGGCAATTGGGGCCGCGTATCGGGCAGGTTTGGTCACTATAAATTTGATAGCATACTATGCAATTCTTATAAGGGCTACTAGCCATTTTTCTCATCAAAAATCGGCCTCCTAGATGCAAAAGGCAAACAATATGTTCCCCGGATTTGAAGCGCGCACTGTGAACGTGAACGGCCAAGAGATCGCCTGCGTTATCGGCGGCAAGCAGCACACTGCGCGCACACCGATTCTCATGCTGCATGGCTTTCCGCAGACCAAGGCGATGTGGTCGCGGATTGCTCCTCTGCTCGCTCAGGATCACACCGTGGTCTGCGCTGATCTGCGCGGCTATGGTGATTCTGCGCATCCGGCTTGCCTACCAGATACCAGCAATTACAGCTTTCGCGCTATGGCGGGTGACCAAGCGGGACTGATGCGGCAACTGGGTTGGGAAATATTTCACCTGATTGGTCATGATCGCGGCGCACGCACCTCGCATCGCCTCGCGTTGGATCACCCACGCGCTGTGAAATCGCTCACGATGATGGACATTGTGCCCACCACGGTGCTGTTTAACGAGACGACGCGGCAGATCGCGAGCGCGTATTGGCATTGGTATTTTCTCTCTCAGCCCGCGCCTTTTCCCGAGCGTTTGATTGAAGCCAATCCTGACTATTTTTACGAGACTTGCCTGCTCGGCTGGGGCGGAGCGAAGCTCGAAGATTTTGATGCGGATCAACTGGCTGACTATCGTCGTTGCTGGCGCAAGCCAAGCATGATCCAAGGCTCGTGCGGCGACTATCGCGCTGCGGTAAGCATTGATCTGGCCAATGACACGGCGGATATTGAAACAAAAGTCGCTGCACCCAGCCTTGTGTTTTATGGCGAACAGGGCGTGATGAATCGGCTTTGCGACATTGCTGCGCTATGGCAAAAGCGCCTCGCTCAGATGCAAACAGCTTCACTTCCAGGCGGGCATTTCTTTCCCGACATTCTGCCGCAAGAGACGGCGCGCATCTTATTAGACTTTGTTCAGCAGCATGAATGAGCAACGACACGCTCTTAAATAGATAGTAAAGTAAGTATATTTTATAAGGGCGAATAGCCTTTTTCTCATAAAAATCAGAAGCCCGGCCATGAATTCACTTACACAGCGTTTTTGCAAGCTGCTGGGCATCGCGCAGCCGCTCATTCAAGCGCCGATGGCTGGCGTGCAAGGCAGCAGCTTAGCGATAGCAGTGAGCGAGGCGGGCGGCTTGGGTTCGCTGCCTTGCGCGATGCTCTCGCCAGAGCAGATATGCGCTGAAATACAGGCCATTCGCGCTGCCACGCGCCAGCCTTACAACCTCAATTTCTTCTGCCATACGCCGCCGCCTGAGCGCGTGGCCTCGCCGGAGCGCGAAGCCGCTTGGCGTAAGTTGCTCGCACCGTATTACGCAGAGCACGGCATCGATGCTGCGAGCATTCCCGCAGGTGCAGGGCGAGCGCCGTTTTCTGAAGCGCTGTGCGATTTGATTGAGCCCTTCCAACCCCCCGTGGTGAGCTTTCACTTTGGCTTACCAGATGTCAAGCTTGTCGCGCGGGTCAAGGCGTGGGGCGCCGTGGTGCTCTCTAGCGCAACGACGGTTGCAGAAGCTCAGTGGCTGGAGGCCAAGGGCGTTGACGCGATCATTGCCCAAGGTGTGGAAGCCGGCGGTCATCGCGGTGTGTTTCTTCGCACGAATGAGCGCGGTGTGCATACGGGCTTGTCGGAGACGTTTCCGCAAGATTGGCGTAACGAGTTATCGAGCCAGCAAGGCACGTTCGCACTTTTGCCGCAAATCGCAGCGAGCGTAAAACTCCCGGTGATTGCCGCTGGCGGCATTGCGACGGCGCAAGGCGTGCAGGCTGCCTTCGCCTTAGGCGCATCTGCGGTGCAAATCGGCACCGCCTTCATGCTGTGCAATGAAGCCACCACCAGCGCCCTGCATCGTGCCGCTCTTGCCCACAGCGCGGCACACCCCGAGCAACACCACACCCAGCTCACCACCCTCTTCACAGGCCGCCCCGCACGCGGCATCACCAATCGCCTGATACGCGAACTGGGCGCGATCCATCCCGCCGCTCCCCCCTTCCCCACCAGCACGACAGCGATAGCGCCTTTGCGAGCGGCAGCTGAAAAAGCGAGTTTGGTGGATTTTTCGCCTCTGTGGAGCGGGCAAAATGCCAGCGGCTGCAAAGCCGCGCCTGCAGAGCAACTGCTGCGAGAGTTAATGCAGGATGCTTAACTTACCCGATTGAGCCAAGCTTTTTTTTGAAGAGACCTGAGACTGCAAATTAGCGCACCAACTCTGGCCCTAACGCTGCACCGAAGCTCTTGAGGCCTTCTAGCAACTGCGCGTAAGCCGCCTGCATCTTTGCAGCATCGCCTTTCACGCCCAGCTCAATGTGTCTGCCGTATTGCGGATGATCCACACTGGGCAGGCTGAAGACTTTGATGCCTTCAAACTCGGCTTCGATTTGCTCCATCAGCGGCGTGAGGCTGGCTTCCATCGCGCCCATGACGATGACGGATTTTTCTTGCATCGCGACGGCACGGTGAAGATGCTTGTATTTCGTATCTAGCACCCATGCCATCATCGGCCAAGCCATGACCGGAAAACCTGGAACGAAATGCACTTGGCCGCAGCTGAAACCGGCGATTTTGTTGTAAGGATTGGGGATGATTTCTGCGCCAGCAGGGAAAGTGCCCATGTTGAGGCGATGAATGTTGTCGGGGCGATCCGGTTCATAGGCCACGCCCTGCTCCCGAGCGACATCTTGCATGCGCTCGCGGATGAAGGCCTCAGCTTGCGGGTGCAAGACGAGTTCGCGGTCGAGCGCCTTGGCAGCGCATTGGCGGGTGTGGTCATCGGGCGTCGCGCCGATGCCACCGGTGGAGAAGACGATGTCGCCG
>JANMDE010000351.1:0-23868 GCA_031376105.1 Variovorax sp.
ATCGCCTGCTTTGCACTGATTGCACCAGACATACATCAGTGTGGCATAGGGCAACTCCTCGCCTGTGAGCGCATGAGACAGCTCCGAGAGCATGCGGTTTTTGTGAGAAAAGCGGCTGCGATCGCCTTCAAAAGCCAACACCAAACGCACAGGCGAGTCATCGAGCTCGCGTTGCGCCATATCAGCGGTCTGGATCAAGCCGGGCACCTTCCAAGAGAATGTCAGCAAGCCCAATTCATCTGCCGGAATACGCACGGCGCGGCGAAACATGCTGACCGAGCTGTTGGCCGTGGCTAAAACAGCCGGCCGCCCCTCGTGTGTGGCATGCGTGTATTGCGTTTTTCGCTTACCGGGCAAATGCAGCGGCTTCCAAGATGCTTGCGAGGAGGAAGAAAGATCAAAAGCAGCTTGCTCCGGCGCAGGCTGAGGCGCAGGCGGGGTGGCGCATGCCCCTAAAAGCAGCAGAGCGCAGGCCGCCCAAAGGCGCAATGAACCAAGTAACCGGGGAAATAGAAACATAGTGACACAAGTATCCAATATGCCCATGAAAAAAGCCATCCAGATTTCTCCGGATAGCTTTTAATTTCTTAATTTTTTGCGGATGCTAGACCCGCATCAAATTAGAAGGAGTGACGCAGACCAATGTTGATAGCGGACACTTTGGTGACCGTGTTGGTGATTGCGCCGCCAGCGAAAGCACCAGCTACGATGGTCGCAGCGAGTGCATCGGTAGTGGTCTTGTTCTGACCGTAATTGGCTTCGATCAAGGTACGCTTAGACAAAGGATACTGCATACCGATTTGGAATGCGCGAACTTTACCGTCAAGACCTGTCGCTGCTGTCAAAACGCCTGCAGTTGCGTTTGCAGTAGCTGCGGAGATTTTGTTGTTACCCAAACCAGCAATCAGAGTCATCGCGCCGAGTGGAGCGCGTAAACCCAAATGGTAGGCCTTCTCAGTGCGGGAATTTGCAGTTGCCGTGCTTGGCGCAGTGGTCGTGCTGCCATCAGTTTTCTGACGTGTGTAGTTGAAGAAAGGCTTCACCACACCCAAATCATAAGCAGCACTCAGGGTGTAAGCTTTGATGTCACCTTCGCCGGAAAGTGCAACAGGTGTTGGGCCAGTGGTAGCTGTTGATGCAACAGCGCCACGGCTGTTGTAGCCAAAGCCGACATACAGAGGGCCGTTAGCGAAATCCAAAGCCAAGTCAAAGCCTGTTTTTGGTTTGCTAGAAGTAACAACGTTGGTGGCAGCAGCCAAGCCATTATTGGTGGTCGTTGTGTTCTCCGGTGCAGCAACCATCACAGAACCTGTCAGGCCACCCATGTTGGGGGTGATGTAACGGATCGCGTTAGAGAAACGCACGCCGCCCATTGGAGGTGCAGTGGTGGAGCCAGCATCATACAAACCATTGGAAGAGCCAGCAGACCAGCCGTTAGCTTGGGTGCTGAAAGAACCCAACACTTGACGACCCAGGCGAACTTCACCGAAGCCACCAGCAGCGCCGACCCATGCATTGCGGCCGAACACGTTGCCACCAGAGTTGCCTGAGGAGCAAACGTTGCCAGCACCAGTAGTCAGGCAGCCGTCATCAACGCGCAGACCCATTTCGAGCTGGAAGTTGGCTTTCAAGCCGCCGCCCAGATCTTCCGTGCCGCGCCAGCCAATACGGCTGGTGCCCACGCCTTGGTCGTTGCCGTCGTTTACGCGGAAGCCGGCTTTGGTGGTTGCATTGGAAGTTGTGAGGCCAGTTGTCACAAGACCAGCTGCGTTGACTGCGTCGACACGGGTATCGACCGAGCTTTTGTAGCCCACATCAACAGTGGCTTCAACAACACCGTACATGGTGACAGAGGATTGTGCAAATGCACCGAGAGCAGCCATAGAGGCGAGTGCTACGAGAGTCTTTTTCATTGAGAAATCTCCAAGGTTAAACATAGGGCTCCGGATTGTGGTCTGATTTGCAAACCGCCAGAGTCCCGGGCCAACCTCCGTTTAGGGAAGTTGTGTCTATTGGACACGATTGCTGGCGTTGGCGCAAAAAAAGAAGCCAATATTTCCCTGTATTCAGCCCTTCGCGTTGCCTTCGCGCAACAGCTTGTGGCGAGTTTGCGACGCACAAGCGCTTAGTAATACTAAAGTATTCATTCTTGCGTCGGGAAGCTCTGAATAGACGCAATCTTTACAAACAAAGTGAGTGGTTTGCCTATCGTCACATGTGGTGAGGCCTAAAGCCCTGCCGCAAGAGTGCCTAAATCAAGCGCGTTTAACTCATGGGACAATGCGCTATGAGCAGCGCTTTTTCATCGCCCGATGCTTGGATTCAAGCGGCTGACCGCGCTTTGCGCACTTTGCTGGCTGAGCCTGTGGCCAACCGCGCAGCGCCTGCAATATCTGACACCTTTGATCCCTCGGGCGAGCCCGATGCACTAGATGCCCAAGAGCGCCAGCATGCGGGTGCTTTGATGCGGGTGAACCATGTGGGTGAGGTGTGTGCCCAGGCGCTCTATGCGGGCCAGGCATTTGCTACAAATAATGAAGCACTCCGCGCCCAATTCATCAAGGCTGGCGCGGAAGAGGGTGATCATTTGGCCTGGACGGCGCAGCGGCTGCAGGCGCTCGGCGCGCGGCCTTCTCTGCTGAATCCGCTGTGGTATGCGGGCTCGTTTGGGCTCGGTATGCTGGCTTCGCGCTTGGGCGATCGCGTGAGCTTGGGTTTCATGGTGGAGACAGAGCGGCAAGTGGAGGCGCATCTGGATTCGCATTTGGCGGCCAGCGAACAAGGCGGCTTGCCCGAAGCAGACCAAGCTTCGCGGGCTGTGGTGGCAAAGATGCTGAGCGAAGAAGCGGCGCATGCCTTGGAAGCGCAAGAGGCGGGAGCTGCGGAGCTGCCTGAGCCCGTGAAGCGGGCGATGAAGGCCACGGCGCGGGTGATGACGCGGACGGCATATTATCTTTGAATGCTATATGTTTTATAGCAAACTATGTAGGTAATATAAGGGCTGCATACGATTTTTTCTTGTAGATTCGTGCTTTATGAGGTGGTGGGCGCGCTACGGCCTGTGATCGGCGCTTTGTCAGCCCCTCATGCGCCCGAGCAGCGAGTATCGCGACACTTGTCGCTGAAGTGTTGTGCGCTACGCGGCCAAAATCGGGGCTGACAAAGCGCCGACCACAGGCCAGGAATAGCGATGGAAGTTCCAATCCCAGCGCACCAACCGGCTTTGAAGTAGTGAGCGTGACGAACGAAGATTTTCTCGATAACTATCAGGCCGCGCGTTGGAGGCATTGCCACTGACCGATGTTGGGTATCCCCCGTCTGAGGGCAGGGGCAATGCCTTCAACTCGCAGCCGCTCTATCCAAAGCCACATCTTCCGCACGCCAACCATCGTCCAACAACCATCTGATGATCACAAAGAGATGGCCAAAACATCACCAAAAAGACCATCAAAAGGCCCACATTCAAAGCGCATTCACTATAAATTCAATAGCAAACTATGCAATAAATACAAAGGCAAAAAGCCAAAAACATCAAAATTCAAGCCTCCAACAGCTCAAAACTCGTCGTGATCTCTGCCGTCTTGCCCAGCATGATCGTCGCCGAGCAATATTTCTCGTGGCTCATCGCAATCGCGCGCTCGACGGCGCTCGCAGACAAGCCTTTGCCAGTCACCGTGAAATGCATATTGATCTTGGTAAACACTTTCGGATCCACTTCTGCGCGATCGGCTTGCAGCTTCACAGAGCAGCCGCGCACATCGTGGCGCCCGCGTTTCAAAATCAACACCACGTCATAGGCTGTGCAGCCGCCCGTGCCAGCCAGCAGCACTTCCATCGGGCGGGCGCTGAGATTTTGGCCACCGTTTTCGGGCTTAGCCGCATCTGGCGCGCCGTCCATCATCAGCACATGGCCGCTGCCAGTTTCGGCCACAAAGCCCATGCCTGAGCGCGTGCCGATGCCCGTGGCCACGCCGCCTGTCCAACTCACTGTGCATTCCATCGGAAACCCCTTCAAAATATGCCGCAATTATCGTGCTTTTGATGCGCTGCAACATTTCTGCGCATAGAATCCAAACTTGTCTCCTCAACCCTTCGCAAGACGGGTTAGTTAACAGCCCTGAATCGCAAGATTCAGGGCTTTTTTTTTGGCGCTGGCGCTGGCTTTTACAATCCCTGCATGCCCAAAGCCACAAAAAAACAACTCACACCTGCGGATTACCTCACAAAAATCCTCAATGCCCGCGTCTATGACGTGGCGATTGAGTCTGATCTAACGCCTGCCAAACAGCTCTCACGCCGCCTGCACAACAAGGTCTTGCTGAAAAGGGAAGACCAGCAGCCCGTGTTTAGCTTCAAGCTGCGCGGCGCTTACAACAAGATGGCCCATCTCTCGCCCGAGCAGCTCAAAAAAGGCGTGATTTGCGCCTCGGCGGGCAACCATGCGCAAGGCGTGGCGCTGGGCGCAGCCAAGCTGGGCGCTCGTGCGGTGATCGTGATGCCGACCACCACGCCGCAGATCAAGGTCGATGCTGTTCGCGGGCTGGGAGGCGAGGTGGTGCTCTATGGCGACAGCTATACCGATGCCTACAACCACGCGCTGGCGATTGAAAAGAAGCAAGGCTTGACCTTTGTGCACCCGTTTGACGACCCCGATGTGATCGCGGGGCAGGGCACGATTGCCATGGAAATTTTGCGCCAAGTGCAGCAAGCCTCTGAAGGCAAGCTGGATGCAGTGTTTGTGGCGATTGGCGGCGGCGGGCTGATCAGCGGCGTGGCCAATTACATCAAGGCGGTGCGGCCGGAGATCAAGGTGATCGGCGTGCAAACGAACGATTCAGATGCGATGCTGCAATCGGTGAAAGCCAAAAAGCGCGTGACGCTTAGCGATGTGGGTTTGTTTGCCGATGGCACGGCCGTGAAGCTCGTGGGTGAGGAGACCTTTCGCGCCGCCAAGGGCCTGATTGATGAGTTTGTGGTGGTCGATACCGATGCGGTGTGCGCGGCGATCAAAGATGTGTATGTGGACACGCGCAGCATTGTGGAGCCTTCCGGGGCGCTGGCTGTGGCCGCCATCAAGCAATATGTGGCGACGCACAAAACCAAGAATGAGACCTATGCCGCGATTTTGTGCGGCGCCAACATGAATTTTGACCGCTTGCGCTTCGTGGCCGAGCGGGCGGAAGTGGGCGAGGAGCGCGAAGCCTTGTTTGCCGTGACGGTGCCCGAGGAGCGCGGCAGCTTTCGGCGCTTTTGCGAAACAGTGGGAGGCCTGCCCGGCGGCGCGAGGAATGTGACGGAATTCAATTACCGCATTTCAGACAGCGAAAAAGCCCATGTGTTTGTTGGCCTGACCACCCACGGCAAGGGAGAAAGCGCAAAAATCGCCACCACCTTCACCAAAAAAGGCTTCACGACGATTGATTTAACGCACGACGAGCTGGCCAAAGAGCATTTGCGCCACATGGTGGGCGGCGCTTCAAAGCTGGCGCAAGAGGAGCGCCTGATGCGCTTCATCTTCCCAGAGCGCCCCGGCGCGCTGATGAAATTCTTGAATGCCATGCGCCCTGGCTGGAACATCACGCTGTTTCATTACCGCAATCAGGGCGCGGATTACGGGCGGATTTTGGTGGGTTTGCAAGTGCCAAAGGCCGACGATAAAGTTTTTGTACAATTTGTCACAGATTTGGGCTATCCTTTCGTGGACGAGACCTCAAACCCAGCCTACCGCCTCTTTTTGAAAAACTAAGCCCAGCATGTCTGACAGCCTGATCCAATTGCCCGAAATAAAGCCCATCCGCGCTGCGGCGGCTGCGCAAGAGCTGGCGATGCGCCTGCAACGCAAGCTAGATCAAAAAACCAAGCCTTTGGGCGCTTTGGGTCAGCTGGAGGCCTTGGCGGTGCAACTGGGCCTGATCCAGCAGAGCGAAGCGGTGAGCCTCAAACAGCCACAGATTGTGGTGTTTGCGGGCGACCATGGCATCGTGGACGAAGGCGTGTCGGCGTATCCGCAGAGCGTGACGGCGCAGATGGTGGCCAATATGCTGGGCGAAGGCGGGAAAAATGGCGGCGCTGGCATCAACGTACTGGCGCATCAACACAACTTCAATCTCACGGTAGTCGACGCGGGCGTAGCCAGTGTGTTGCCAGAGCATCCCAAGCTGCTGCAGGTCAAAATTGCACCATCGACGCGTAACAGCGTGCTCGCACCGGCCATGAGCGATTTGCAGGCCGTTGCTGCGCTGCAAGGCGGCATGGATGTGGTGCGCCAGCTGGCTGGCAATGTGGTGGCTTTTGGCGAAATGGGCATTGGCAACACCTCCAGCGCCGCGCTGATTTTGTCGCTTTTCACGAAGCTTGCCATCGAAGACTGCGCCGGGCGCGGCACCGGGCTGACCGATTTGCAAATGAAGCAAAAAATATACGCACTCACGCGAGCGCATCGCCGCCATCATTTAGCCAAAAAACCGTTTGATATTCTCTGCGCCGTGGGCGGCTTTGAAATTGCAATGATGGCTGGTGCGATGCTGCAAGCGGCAGCTGAGCGACGCGTGATTCTGGTCGATGGCTTCATTTCGGGCGCAGCGGCCTTGGTGGCGGTGGGCCTGGTGCCCGCTTGCAAAGATTACATGGTGTTTTGCCACGTGGGCGCAGAGTCAGGACATCGCAGCATGCTCAAAGCGTTGGCTGCGTTGCCGCTGCTGGATTTAGGGCTGCGCCTGGGCGAAGGCACGGGGGCGCTTCTGGCTTGGCCTTTGGTGGTGTCAAGTGCGCGTTTGCTCAACGAGATGGCTAGCTTTGAATCTGCCGGGGTGTCGGGGAAGGTTTGAGCTTGCAGAACATACGGAATACCGGACGCAAAAGGCGCAGAAGTTGCGCAAAAGACGCAAAAAAGAAAAAGATAAAAGATAAAAACAGTTGTTCGGTTTTTGATTCGTTCACGGTTCGAGCGAAGTTCAGTTGCTTTGTTTTTTTGGTATTTTTTGCGTCTTTTGCGCAACTTCTGCGTCTTTTGCGTCCGGTATTTCCTATTTGGTATTCAAATCTTCGCCCTCCAAGAACCCATGTTCATCAAGCATTTCCTCTTAGCCATCCAGTTTTTCACGCGCATTCCCATCACGGGAAAGCTCGCGGCGTGGGTGGGGTTTAGCCCGGAGATGCTTCGAGCGAGTGCGGCGCATTTTGCGGGGGTGGGCTGGGTGGTGGGCGGTGTGGCGGCGCTGGTGTATGCGAGCGTGGATCTGCTCATGCCGGGCGGCTATGCGCCTTTGATTGCAGCTTGTTTGTCTACGGTGGCCACGGTGCTGCTTACTGGCGGTTTTCATGAAGACGGGCTGGCGGATTTGGCCGATGGCTTAGGCGGCGCACAGAGCCGAGATCGCGCTTTAGAGATCATGAAGGATTCGCGCGTGGGTGCGTTTGGCGCGATGGCTTTGGTGCTGGGGCTGCTCACAAAAATCGCGCTTTTGGCGGCGCTGGGTGCTTTTGATGCATGGCAAATCGTGGCTTTGATCGTTGCGAGTCATGTCGTTTCGCGGGCCTTGCCGATGGGGCTGCTGGCGATGCTGCCGCATGTGGGCGATGCCGCAGGAAGTAAATCGAAGCCTCTGGCCGACAGCATCTCTGCCAGCGCACTTTGGAGCAATGTCTTATGGTGTTTTGGGCTTCTCGCCCCTATATTACCTACGGAGTGCGCTATTGAATTAGTAGCTGGCTGTGGCGCCGCTTTGATGGCTTGGACCGTCATGTGGTGGCGTTTGGCCAAGCGTTTGCAGGGTTTCACGGGCGATGCACTGGGCGCAACACAGCAGGTGTGTGAGATAGCTTTCCTGTTTGGCGTGTTGTTGGTGATCGCTTGAAAAAAGCAGCCCCATGATGCGGCTTTATCTGGTGCGTCATCCCAAGCCGCTGGTGGAGGCTGGTATTTGTTATGGTGTCAGTGATCTGGCCTGCGCCGCTTCTGATCTGCAAACTGCGGTGCTGGCCTTGCGCGATACGCTGCCAAAAGCTTGCCAGGTGATCAGCTCGCCGCTACAAAGATGTGAGCAGTTGGCGCAAGTTTTATATGGGCGAGAGCCCGATTTTGCTTATCAAACAGACGCCAGATTGGCTGAAATGGATTTTGGCGCTTGGGAGATGCAAGCTTGGGATGCGATTTCCCGCGATGAACTCACAGCGTGGACGGATGACTTTGCTAACTATCGCTGTGGCGGCTTTGGGGAATCAACGGGGCAGTTTGTGCGGCGTGTGGCGCAGCGCTTAGGGCAAAGCGCACAGAGTGGCGAAGATCAAGTTTGGATCACCCATGCGGGTGTGATTCGCGCTTTGCAATGGCTGCACATGCAGCCATGGGCCGTTTTTACTGCGCTGGTGCAGGGCTCTGACTCTCTTTGTCACCTTCGCGCTGCCGATTGGCCCCGGGGCGGGATGGCCTTTGCCCAAGTGCTGACATGGGATTGGCCGCCGGCGTGGCCGCTGAATTTGTTGGGGCTGCGGCGGGGTTGGCAGGAATAGCCGCCAGATTCGGGCGCGACACCACGGCTGTGCCCACCACAGCGCTGGTCAATTGTGGCAATGCCAAGGTCAGGCCGGGCGCTGCATCGAGCGTGGCCGAGAGCATGGCTTTGCCCGCCGTGACACTGTGTAACACCACGCCCTCGGTGAGCGGGCTGCCCACACGGTAGGGGCGCGGCGGCTTGCCGTCTACGGCGATCAAGGCCACGCCTTGTTGCGAGGAATTTCTGTTGACCACCACTCCCGTGAGCACAAAGCGTGCGGCTTGAAGGGCGCTCTGCGCGGCTTGCGCAGTGGCGCTGGGTGAGCTGGCGGCAAGTAGCCCACCGCCCAAACCCTTCGCCAAAGCTTGCGCATCAACGCTTCCCACGCCCGGCACTGGCGCGGCCACGGCGGCTGAGATCGGCGACGTAGGCCCTTGGACGAATTGAAGCGCCCAATACACGGCGCTGGCCGCAGCCAGCAGCCAGACAAGAAATGTTGCTAAACGGTTCCAAAGAGGTCGGTACATGCGGCTATTATCATGCTTCTCATCTGTTCCCCGAGCACCTTATGTTTTCTGCGATGCCTGCTGTGTTTACAAATTGGTCCACCACTTCCCCGCGCAGAGCCTTGCAACGCGGTTTCACACTCATTGAATTGATGGTGGTGCTGGTGATCATCGGCATTCTGGCCGCGCTGATCGTGCCCAATGTGCTGGATCGCGCCGATGATGCGCGGGTCACCGCAGCCAAGACCGATATCAACAACATCGTGCAGGCGTTGAAGCTGTATCGCATAGATAACCAGCGCTATCCAAGCAGCGAACAAGGCTTGCAGGCGCTGATCACCAAGCCCACCACAGGCGCGATCCCGGCCAACTGGAAGCCGTATTTAGAAAAATTGGTCAACGATCCCTGGGGCAGGCCGTATCAATACCTTAATCCGGGCATCAAGGGCGAGATCGATGTGATGAGCTTTGGGGCAGACGGCCAAGCCGGAGGCGAGGGCAAAAATGCGGATGTTGGCAGTTGGCAGTAGTCAAAAAACACAGGGCTTCACTCTGCTGGAGTTGCTGGTTGTCCTGACCATCATTGCAATCGCCACAGCAGGTGTGACTTTCGCGTTTCGTGACAACCAATCGACTTTGCTGGAGCGCGAAGCAGAGCGCCTGAGCGTGATTTTGGAGACGGCGCGGGTGCAGTCGCGCAGCTCGGGCGTGGCGCTGGCTTGGGTGCCGCTGCCGCAGGGCTTTGCGATCTTGCCCGCTCAAACCCTGCAATTCACCAACGACAGCTCGCTGGATGCAAATGGGCTCAACCCTTGGCTCGCGCCTGGCATGAGTGCGCAAATTGTTAGTGCCACGGCGCAGCCTGCGGCGCGCAGTTTGCTGCTGGGCGCAGAACCCATGATCGCGCCTGCCACGGTGCTGCTGAGCCTGGGCACGCGCCAATTGCGCATCGCTACCGATGGCCTGCGGCCTTTTTCCGTGCAAGCTTTGGATAACGCGGTCGCTGCGCGATGAAACAGCGCGGCTTTACCTTGATTGAAGTGCTGGTAGCGCTGACCATCGTGGCCATTGCGCTGTTTGCCGGCACGCAGGCCACTTCGGCGTTGGCGCGATCCTCTCAAAGGCAAACCGATGTGCTGCTCGCTCAAATTTGCGCGGATAACGTGCTGTATAGCTTGCGCTTGGCGCGCCAAATGCCCAGCGTGGGTGAAAGCAACGGCGAATGCAGCCAAGGAGGCCGCGTGTTTAGCGTGCAATTGCAAGTTCGCCCCACACCCAACCCCAGCTTTCTGCGCGTACAGGCCAGTGTGAGCGATGCCCAAGAAAAATACGGCATCTTGCAAATCTCCACCGTGATTGGGCGATATTGATGTCGCCCCATTCACCCCATCGCCAGAAAATTAATTGGGGTCAGATCCCAATTAATTTGAGGCGCTCTACAGGCTTTACGCTAATTGAGGTGTTGGTGGCGCTGGTGGTGATGTCGCTGATGGCAGTGCTCACTTGGCAGGGGATTGATGGCATGGCCAAGGCGAGCAACCAGCATCGCAGCCGCGCAGATGATGTGGCGGCGATTCAAACGGCACTTTTGCAATGGCGAACCGATTTAGATCAGATGATCGACGCTTCGCAAACCCCGCCAGCGGCTGTGGGCAGCGGCGCAAACACCGCCAAGGCGATTGAGTTTGACAGCCGCGTGCTGCGCATCACGCGCCGCTTCACTGGCGATGAGATCCGTGTGGTGGCTTGGGGCAGCCGCCGTATCGAAACTGCCACGGGTAGCACACGCCGCTTCATGCGCTGGGTGTCAGAGCCAGTGCGCACGCGCGGTGATTGGCAGGCGGCTTGGGATCAAGGCGCGCGCTGGGGTCAAAACCCAAGCGATACCGAGCGCGCGAGAGAAACAGCCGTGTTCTCCATTGATGAATGGCAAATTTTTTACTACCGTAATGACGCTTGGAGCAACCCGTTGTCGTCGGACGGTATCGCGACCCAGAGCAGCGCCAATCCCGATGGTGTGCGTCTGATTTTACAACTCGCACCTGGCCAAGTGCCTAGCGGCAAGCTCAGCATGGACTGGGTGCAACCCACCCGAGGTGGCGGCAAGTCATGAAGAAAATGACCCCCACGCTCCCCCGGGGTGCGAGGTGCGCTGCCTCGGGAGGGGGTGCGCCCGCCTTGAGGCGGCTCGGCGGCGGGCAGTCACGCATCGGTAAACGAGCAAGCGGCGCGGCCTTGCTCACCGCCATGATCACCCTCGTGCTCGTGGCTACGCTGGCAGCTGGAGCGGCTTGGCAGCAGTTTCGCAGCGTTGAAACCGAGCGAGCCGAGCGGGCGCGGGCGCAGGCCAGCTGGATTCTTCTGGGCGCGCTGGATTGGGCGCGTCTGATCTTGCGCGAAGACGCACGCTCGGGCGGGGCAGATCATCTGGGCGAGCCTTGGGCTGTGGCGCTCCAAGAATCTCGCCTCACCAGTTTTTTAGCCACCGATACCAACAACTCGGCCTTGCTTTCTGAGCAAGACAATGAAAACGTCTTCCTCTCGGGTCAAATACAAGATCTGCAGGCTCGCCTGAATGTCTATAACCTGATCGAGGCCGGCCGCGTCTCGCCCTCTGCGTTAGCCACCTTAACCAAGCTGTTTGACTTGCTCAACCTGAATACGGCGGAAGTGACCACGCTTGCAGAAAACCTGCGCTTTGCCTCAGACATCAGCCCCGACAACCGCTCCGGCGCACGCGCGGCGCTCTTGCCCCAGCGCTTAGATCAACTCGCGCTGCTTGGCCTGTCTAGCAACAGCTTGGAGCGGCTGCGACCCTACATCACGTGGCTACCCAGCCGCACGCCGATCAACGTAAACACAGCCAGTGCAGAGGTGTTGTATGCCAGTGTGCCCGGTCTGGAGCTGGATGGCGCACGAAAAATCGTCTCTGAGCGCAGTCGCCAGCACTTCAAAACGCTGGCAGATGTGGGCAGCATCGTGCCGGCCGCGGCGGGGCAATTGAGTGAGGGCCAGCACAGTGTGGCGAGTCGGTATTTTGAAGTCACCGGGCGGCTGCGTTTGGTGGACGGCTCGCAGAGCATGGTGGTGATTGAGCGCTCGGCGGTGCAGCGCGATGGGCTCGAAGTGAAGATGCTGTGGCGCGAGCGCGGTAGCTTTCCTTTAAGCGCGGGCGGCATCACCGCCGAGCAAATCACCGCGTCTCTACGATAATGGCCTCCTAAACCATCAAGACATGAGCCAACTCCTCGTTACCCTCCCTCTCCCCGGCAGCGCCAGCGCTGAGTTGGGCTACGCCCTGCTTTCTGGCGCTGGCGTGCTCACGGCCCATGGCCGCGCCGCGCCAGCTTTGCTCCCTAAGGCTGACCAAGCCACCTTGATCGTGCCTGCACAGGCGCTGTCTTGGCACTTGGCGGCTTTGCCTAAACTGCCGCGTGGTAGTTCGGCGCAAAAGCAGCAAGCTGTGCTGGCTGGCGTGTTGGAAGAGCAGTTGCTTGACGATACCGCGCAGTTGCACTTGGCTGCTTGCGCAACCCTGCTGCAAGATGGTAAAACCTGGGTGGCCGCTTGCAACAAAGCCTGGCTGCAAGAGGCGGTGGCGGCTTTGCAATCAGCGGGTGTGCCGCTCAATAGCATCGTGCCGCAGGTTTTCCCGGCGCAGCCGAGCAGCTTGCATGTGAGTGGCTCGCCCGATGCTGCTTGGCTTACTTTTACCGATGCGCAAGGCGTGCTCTGCTTGCCTTTGGCGCAAGCAGCTTTGTTGCCTGCGACCTTATTTGAGGCGATGAGCGTGAGCGCGGAGCCAGCGGTGGCCGCGACTGCGGAGGCAGCGCTTGGGCTGCGCGCCAATGTGTTGCAAGCCTCGCAAACAGCGCTGTTGGCAGCACAAGCCGCCAAGGCGCAGGGCGTTGATTTGGCGCAGGGCGATTTGGCCGTCTCGGGCGGCGGCCGCGCTTGGCAATCGCTCATGAATTTGCTGCGCGATCTGCTGGCAGCGCCGGCTTGGCGGCCTGTCCGCTATGGGCTGGCTCTGCTGCTCTTGGTCAATGTGATCGGGCTCAACGCCTGGGCTTGGAAGCAGAGCGCCGCCGCGCAAGACAAGCGCGCACAAATGAATCAGTTGCTTACGCAAAGCTTTCCGAATGTGAAGGTGGTGGTCGATGCGCCGCTGCAAATGCAGCGCGAGTTGGCCAATTTGCGCCAAGCGCAGGGGCAACTCAGTGGGCGTGATTTCGAGAGTATTTATGCGCGCTTCTCAGGAATTGCTCTTGTAAATACTGCACCTAGCGCTATTGAATTCATAGCTAATGAGGTGCAAATCCGTGGCACAGACCTGTCGGCATCGCAGCTGGATGAATTGCAGCCGCGCTTGCAATATGCGGGGCTGGCGGTGCGCAGCGATGCGCGCGCGCTGATCGTCTCGCACCGCGACGCGCTGGCGGTCCGGGCCGCGCCTACTTCAGTGCCCGCCAATCCAGGAGCCAAGCCATGAGCGCCGCAAAACAGTCCGCGTGGACGGCAGCAGTATCTGGCCGTTGGGCCGCGCTGGCCTCTCGTGAGCGCGTGCTCGTGGGTAGCGCCGCTACTTTGATTTTTGTGGCTGTGCTGTGGTGGGTTGCCATCTCGCCAGCGTTGACCCAAATCAGCACCGCCCGCGCCGCTGCCCCTGCGCTGGATGCGCAATGGCAGCTCATGCGCGCTCAGGCGCAGGAGGCCGCATCGCTCAAAAGCCAACGCCAACTGGGGTATGACGAATCTCTGCGCAGCTTGGAGACCTCGGTCAAGTCATTGGGTGCAGGTGCCGCGTTGAGCGTGAACGAAGCGCGCGCCACTATCACGCTCAAAGGCGTGAGTGGCGATGCGCTGGCGCAATGGCTGGCTCAGGCTCGTGCCAACGCGCGTTTGGTGCCGAGCGAATTGCGTTTGCAAAAAAGCACCGCATCAGCAGCCACCGCCACTGCAGCCCTCACGAGCTGGGACGGCAGCATCGCCATGAGCCTGCCCGCTCGCTGAATCTGCAAATTCGATGAAACGCTCACGCTCCTCATCTCTGGCCGCAAAAGCATGGCAAGCGCCTTGGCGCACCGCGGCTTGGGCCGCTTGCTGGGGCGCTTTGGGTGCTTTGATCTTGTTTGCACCAGCAGCTTGGTTGGCGCGGGGCTTGCAGTTGGCCAGCGGCGGACATGTGCTTTTGGCTGATGCGCAAGGCTCGGTCTGGCGTGGCTCGGCGCAGCTTTTGCTCACCGGTGGCCAGGGCTCATCAGATGCCGCCAGCTTGCCCGGCAGGGTGGACTGGACACTACGGCCCGCGCTCACGGGCGCTCGTATGGCGCTGCGCATGCCTTGCTGCGCGGCAGAGCCAGTGCAACTGGCTTTTGAGCCGGGTTGGTCGCAAAGTGCGATGCAAGTGCAGCCCGCCAAAGTCAATTTGCCAGCGCAATGGCTTTCTGGCTTGGGCGCACCTTGGAATACGCTCGATCCGCAAGGCCAATTGGCTTTGAGCAACGAAGCGCTGCAAGTGCAATGGAGCGCAGGCCGAACGCGATTACAAGGCCAGCTCACGCTGGACATGATGGCGATGTCATCGCGCTTGTCCACACTGAGCCCGCTCGGTGACTATCGTCTCAGCATTTCGGGTGGCGATGTGCCCGCCATCAGTTTGCAAACGCTGCAAGGCGCGCTCCAATTGTCCGGCTCGGGCCAGGTGGTGGGCTCGCGTGTTCGTTTCCAAGGCGAAGCCAGCGCCAGTCCGCAGCAGCAAGATGCTTTATCCAATGTCCTTAATATCATTGGCCGCCGTCAGGGTGGCAAATCACTGATTTCCTTAGGTTGATCCATGAAAACCATCCCACAGTCCTTCTTTCCAGTTGCTCCTGTTTCAATAGCATGCCGTGCAGCATTGATAACGGCGACTGGCCTGTTTCTTGCCGCAAACCCGGTTCAACAGGCGCTAGCGCAGGCCACCGCACCCGCTGCTACGCCCACCGCCGCCGCGCCGGGTGCTACGCGCAGCGCGCAAGGGATCAAGCTGGACTTCGTCAACGCTGAAATTGCTGAAGTAGCCAAGACCTTTGGCGTGATCATGAACCGCAACATCGTGGTTGATCCGCGCGTCAAAGGGCAAATGAACCTGACCACGGACCGCGCCGTCGCCGTGGTCGTGGCTTACAACCAATTTCTTGCTTCGCTGCGTCTGCAAGGCTTCACGGTGGTCGAAGCTGCGGGTATTTATAAGGTGGTGCCTGAGGCTGAAGCCAAGCTGCAAGGTGGCGCGGTGAACGCGGGTGAAATCAAGGCCAGCGGCAACCAAATCCTCACGCAAATTTTTCGTCTGAATCATGAAAACGCGAATAATCTGGTGACCATTCTGCGTCCGCTGATCAGCCCCAACAACACGATTAATGTGAATCCAGGCAACAATTCGCTCGTCATCACCGACTACGCTGACAACCTGCAACGCATGGCCAAGATCATCGCCGCGCTGGATGTGAGCAACGCGACAGATCTAGAGATTTTCTTGCTCAAACATGCGGTTGCATCTGATCTCGTGCCGCTGCTCATCCGACTGAGTGAGTCGGGCGGTAGTGCTGGTGCGGCTGCCGGCGGACAGGCTGATACATCGTTCAAAACGAGCATCTTGGCCGAGCCTCGGTCGAATGCGGTCATCGTTCGTGCCGCCAATCCTGCGCGTGTGAACCTCATCAAATCCTTGATTGACAAACTTGATCAACCCACGTCGCGCACGGCCAATGGCGATGCCGGCAATATTTATGTCGTCTATCTGAAAAACGCTGATGCAGTGAAGTTGGCCACCACGCTGCGTGCGGCGATGAGTGCAGACAGCTCGCAAGCGCGCTCGGCATCTTCGCCCAGCGCGGCTGGCGGGGCAGCGGCTCCTCTTTCGGCTTCTGCCCAGCCGAGCATCGGTGGCCAGATTCAAGCCGACCCAGCGACCAATTCACTCATCATCACAGCCCCTGAGCCGCAATATCGCCAAATGCGTGCGGTGATCGACAAGCTTGATCAGCGCCGTGCGCAGGTGTTGGTGGAGGTGTTGATTGCCCAAGTGAGCAGCAAACGGGCGGCTGAGTTTGGTATTCAGTGGCAAACTGGCTTGGGCAAATCTGGCAATTCTGTGGTGGGGGGCATTGGCACAAACTTCGGGACAACAGGAAACATCATCAACCTGTCTTCGGCGAGCAACGCGACCGGCTTGGCGGCAGCCGGTATTGGCAAGGGCCTTAACCTTGGCATTGCAAAACAAATCAATGGTGTTTACGTTTTGGGCGCATTGGCTAAATTCTTAGAAGATAACAATGAAGGCAACATTCTGTCTGCACCCAACTTGCTCACCCTTGATAACGAAGAAGCCAAAATTGTGGTGGGGCGCAATGTTCCCTTCATCACGGGGCAGTTCACCAACACTGGATCGAGCGGCGGTGGTGCGACCAATCCTTTCCAAACGATTGAACGTAAAGACGTGGGTTTGACGTTGCGCGTCAAGCCGCAGATCAGTGAAGATGGACAGGTCCGCTTGCAGGTGTTCCAGGAAAATTCCGGCGTGGAGGGCGATACCACCAGCAATGCCAATGGCCCCACCACCACCAAACAATCGCTGGAGACCAACGTTGTGGTCGAAGATGGCGGTATTTTGGTGCTGGGTGGTTTGGCTGAGGACAGCTTCATCAACGGTGCGCAAAAGGTGCCCGGCTTAGGGGATGTACCGGTGTTTGGCAATCTTTTTAAGAGCGAGAGCCGCAACCGAGAAAAGCGGCAGCTCATGCTCTTTTTGCGCCCCGTGGTCGTGCGTGATGCAGCCAGCGCAGGGTCTTTGTCTCTGGATCGCTATGAGTTGATGCGCTCAGGCCAAAAAGATGTGCAGCCTGCGCCCAGCAGTGTGCTCGGTAGTGTGAGCGAAGCGCCGGTGTTGCCACCACAAAAATCTTCTGCTGCACCTAGCAAATCGCTCGCGCCTTTGGTTTCGCCAGTCATCAAGTCTAAGCCGTAATCCACCATGGCACGTTACCCACTGCCCTATTCCTTCGCTCGCAGCAACCAAGCTTTGCTGGAAGACGATGGCGCGCATCTCACGCTATGGCTGAGCGATGCCACGCCGCGTTCGGCGCTTGCTGAAATCATACGAAAATACATACCATCCCCCATAGAATCGGCACAGTATGCTATTGAAAAGGTAGCGTCTGAGGTGCTCGTACAACGTATCAGCGCGGCCTATGCGCAAGGCGAATCCAACGCGGCAGCGGTGGTGAGCGAGGTGCAAGGCGATGCTGATTTGTCGCGCATCATGCAAGAGCTGCCCGCCATTGAAGACCTGCTGGAAAACCAAGACGACGCGCCCATCATCCGCATGCTCAATGCCTTGCTCACGCAGGCTGCACGTGATGGCGCAAGCGATATTCACATCGAACCGTATGAGCGCACCTCCAGCGTGCGCTTTCGGGTCGATGGCACACTGCGCGAAGTGGTGCAGCCCAATCGTGCTTTGCATGCGGCGCTGATTTCGCGCTTGAAGATCATGGCTGAGCTGGATATTTCTGAGAAGCGTTTGCCGCAAGATGGCCGCATTAGCTTGCGCATCGGCACGCGCGCGATGGATGTGCGTGTCTCCACCCTGCCTTCCGCACATGGCGAGCGCGCTGTGTTGCGCTTGCTCGATAAAACAGCGGGCAAGATCAGCTTGGAATCTGTGGGTATGCAAGGCGGCATGCTGCAAAGTTTTGAGAAACTCATCACGCAGCCACACGGCATTATTTTGGTGACGGGCCCCACGGGTTCTGGCAAAACCACCACGCTTTATGCCGCACTCTCTAAGCTCGATGCGGGCAGCACCAACATCATGACGGTGGAAGACCCGATTGAATATGAGCTGGCCGGTGTGGGGCAAACGCAGGTCAATGCGAAGATCGATCTCACCTTTGCCAAAGCCCTGCGCGCCATCCTACGGCAAGACCCAGACGTGATCATGATCGGTGAGATTCGCGATTTTGAAACCGCACAAATTGCCATACAAGCTTCGCTCACAGGCCATTTGGTGCTCGCCACGCTGCACACCAATGATGCCAGCAGCGCTGTGACGCGCTTGACCGATATGGGAGTGGAGCCTTTCCTGCTTTCGTCTTCTTTGCTCGGTGTGCTCGCGCAGCGCCTGGTGCGCCGCTACTGCCCTGTGTGTAAAGGCAAAGGTTGCGATACCTGTGGCCAGACCGGCTACCAAGGCCGCACCGGCATCTTTGAATTGCTGCAAGTCGATGACAACATGCGTGCGCTGATTCACAACCGCTCGGCCGAAGCTGAGGTGCGAAGTGCAGCGCTGTCCGGCGGCATGCAACTCATGCGAGGTGATGGCGAGCGTTTGGTGCGCGAAGGCATCACAAGCTTGGAAGAAATTGTGCGCGTCACAAGAGACTAAAGTGTGCGATTGAACGTCAAATAATTCCCATGCCTGCCTACCAATTTGAAGCTCTCGATGCGCAAGGCGTGTCACGCAAAGGTGTGATCGAAGCAGATACCGTGAAGTCTGCGCGGGCCGCGCTGCGCACGCAAGCTTTGGTGCCGATGGCTGTGGATGCGGTGATGGGGCAAACTTCATCGGATCAAAGCAAACCGTGGACGCAGATCAACCTTTGGGGTGGGCGCGTGTTTTCCAGTACGCTGCTGGCGGTCTGGACGCGCCAGCTCTCGGGGCTGCTCTCGGCGGGTTTGCCGCTGGAGCGCGCGCTCACGGCCTTGGCTGAAGAAGCCGAAGACGACAAGCAGCGCAACATCGTGGCGGCGCTGCGGGCGGAGGTGAATGCGGGATCGAGCTTTGCCAAGGCACTGAGCCAACATCCGCGAGAGTTCAGCGAGATTTACCGCGCTGTGGTCGGCAGCGGCGAAGCTTCTGGCCACCTCGATACCGTCTTAGAAAAACTGGCTGATGATTTAGAAGAGAGCCAAGAGCTCAAAGCTAAGTTGATCGGCGCATCGCTGTATCCGGCCATCGTCACACTGGTGGCGATTGTGATTGTGATCTTTTTGGTGACCTACGTGGTGCCGCAAGTGGCCGGTGTTTTTGCGGGCAGCAAGCGCGCGCTGCCGCTGCTCACGCAGATCATGCTGGGGCTATCGAGTTTTGTGAGAAACTTTGGTGGATGGATGTTGATCGCTCTTATTTTGATAGCTAGCTTGCTAGTCTATATAAGGGGGATTGAGGTATTTCGCTTAAAAATAGACGCGGCTTGGTTGAAAATACCGGTGATTGGTAAATTGGCTAAAGGCTTCAATGCAGCGCGCTTTGCCTCGACTCTGGGCATGCTCGCAGGCGCGGGGGTGCCGATTTTAAAAGCCCTTCAGGCCGCCGCCGAGACGCTGCACAACCGCGCGATGCGGGCGGATGCCTTGGATGCGCTCGCACTGGTGCGCGAAGGTGCGCCGCTGGCCAGCGCGATGGCACAAAAGAAGAACTTTCCCGGCTTGATTGCCATGTTTGCCCGCTTGGGTGAGCAAACCGGACAATTGCCTGCGATGTTGCAACGGGCTGCCAAGCAGCTTTCAGGTGAGGTGCAGCGCCGCTCGATTGCATTGGCCACCATTTTGGAGCCACTGCTGATTGTGGCGATGGGTGTGGTGGTTTTGCTGATCGTATTGGCTGTGTTGATGCCGATTATTCAGCTTAATCAGCTGGTCAAGTAAAGAGGCAAACAAACGATGGCCTCCTCACTGCAAGGCAAATTGGTGGTGGCGATTTCTTCGCGCGCTTTGTTTGATCTGGAAGAAGAAAACAACGTCTTCGAGCAATCCAATGACACAGCCTACATGGCAATGCAGATGGATCGCATCGACCAGCCTGCCAAACCGGGCGTGGCGTTTTCCTTGGTGAGGAAATTGCTGGCCTTCAACAGCGAAGGTGTGCAGCGCGTGGAAGTGGTCATCTTGTCGCGCAACGATCCCGTGAGCGGCCTGCGCGTGATGAAAAGCGCTGAGCATTACAAGCTGCCGATTGTCCGCTGCACCTTCACGCGCGGCGAGCCACCTTGGCGCTATCTGCGTCCGCTCAAGGCGAATCTATTTCTTTCTGCTAAGAGCGAAGATGTGCGCTCGGCGCTGAACAATGGCTTTCCTGCCGCCACGGTGGCGACGCGCTCCGTCAAAGCCAGCGAGCTGCATCCACATGAAGTGCGCATTGCGTTTGACGGCGATGCTGTGCTTTTTAGCGATGAGGCTGAGCGGGTCTATGCCAAGGGCGGCTTGCCATCGTTCATCAGGCATGAAGTCAAGAAAGCTGAGCAGCCGTTGCCGCCCGGCCCGTTCAAGCCTCTGCTCGAAGCACTGCACTTGCTGCAAAGCCACGGCACCGCTCATATGCGCATCCGCACCGCCTTGGTGACGGCCCGCAGCGCCCCCGCACACGAACGCGCCATCCGCACGCTCATGGCTTGGAACATCACGGTGGATGAAGCGATGTTCCTCGGTGGCCTAGAAAAAGGTGAATTTCTGCGCGAATTCGAGCCCGATTTTTTCTTTGACGATCAAACCGGCCATGTGCAATCTGCTGCCGATCATGTGCCCGCTGGGCATGTGGAATCGGGTGTGAGAAACGCCTGATTCCCCGCCATTCGTCGGGGCGGAAGTTGGTGCGCTGTCATTTGCACGACAGGCTATACGAAATGATGCATATGCTGGACACGGGAAAACCGAGTTAAGTTGCCGTAAACCCCCACACGGCGCGATTTTTGCTCTGCTAGCATCATAGCCTTGCTCTCACCACATCAATGTTTGCCTTTATCCTCCAACGCCTCATCCAAGCCGTGATCGTCATGATCACCGTGGCCTTCATTGCTTTCATGCTCTTTCAGTATGTGGGTGATCCGGTCGTCTTCCTGCTCGGGCAGGATGCCACGCCGGAGCAAATCCGCGAATTACGCGCCGATTTGGGGTTGGATAAATCCTTTATCGTGCAGTTCGGCGCGTTTTTGGGTAATGCGGTGCAGGGCGAGTTTGGCCTCTCACTGCGCCAAGGCGCAAAAGTCTCTCGGCTTTTGGGCGAGCGGTTTCCTGCCACCTTTGAGCTGGCTTTTGTGGCTGCCGGCATTGCGCTGCTGCTCGGCATTCCGATGGGTGTGTATGCGGCGCTACGCAGGGGGAATTTTTTGAGCCAGGTGTTCATGACGATTTCGCTGCTGGGCGTGTCTTTGCCTGCCTTTCTGGTGGGCATCGGTTTGATCTTGGTCTTCGCTGTGTGGTTGGGCTGGTTTCCTAGCTTTGGGCGCGGCGATGTGGTTCAAATTGGCTGGTGGAGCAGTGGGCTGCTGACTTTAAAAGGTTGGCATCATATCGTGCTTCCCGCGATTACTCTGGCGATCTTCCAGCTCACGCTGATCATGCGCCTCGTGCGTGCAGAAATGCTGGAAGTGCTGCGCACGGATTACATCAAGTTTGCTCGCGCGCGCGGCCTGTCGAATCGGGCGATTCATTTCGGCCACGCACTCAAAAACACGCTCGTGCCGGTGATGACGATTACTGGCTTGCAGCTCGGCGGCCTGATCGCTTTTGCCATCATCACCGATACCGTGTTTCAGTGGCCGGGCATGGGCTTGCTGTTTATTCAAGCGGTGACGTTTGCGGATATTCCCGTGATGGCGGCTTATCTTTGCATTGTGGCGCTGATTTTTGTGGTGATCAATTTGGTGGTGGATTTGCTGTATTTCGTGGTTGATCCGCGTCTGCGGGTTGGCGGCAAGGGGCACTGATCTATGCTCGCACCGCAATTGAAAGCCAACGGAAGCGCCTTTGCACGCATCCGAGAGTTTCATCCCGAGCTCACCGCGTTTCGCCGTGATTTGCATGCGCATCCTGAGCTCGGCTTTGAAGAAATCTACACCTCGGGCCGCGTGCGCCAAGCGCTCGAAGTGTGCGGTGTAGATGAGATTCACACGGGCATTGGCAAGACGGGTGTGGTCGGCTTGATTCATGGCAAGCAAAAAAGCGCGCGAATGATTGGCCTGCGAGCTGACATGGATGCCCTGCCCATGACAGAACATGGCAATGTGGCTTGGAAATCCCTCAAACCCGGTCTCATGCACGGCTGCGGGCATGACGGCCACACCACGATGCTCACAGGCGCTGCGCGATACTTGGCTGAGACGCGAAATTTTGCTGGCACGGCGGTGCTGATTTTTCAGCCCGGAGAAGAAGGTTATGCGGGCGCGAAGGCGATGATTGAAGATGGCTTGTTTGAGCGCTTTCCCGTGGAATCGGCTTATGCGATGCACAACGCACCTGTGATGCGTCCCGGTGAGATTGGTGCGTGTCCCGGCCCCGTGATGGCCTCCGCAGATCGCATCACGATCAACGTCACCGGCAAAGGCGGCCACGGCGCGCATGCGTATCTTGCCGTGGATACTGTCTTGGTGGCGGCGCACATCATCACGGCAGTGCAAAGCATCGTCTCGCGCAATGTGAAACCGGTAGATTCAGCAGTGATCAGCATCTGCGCCATGCAATCAGGCGATGTGCATGCGATGAGCGTGATTCCCGGTGAAGCGACTCTTGTAGGCACGGTGCGCACCTTCAATCCTGCTGTGCAAGACATGATCGAGAAGCGTCTGCATGAGCTGTGCAGCGGCATCGCGCAAAGCTTTGGTGCCACAGCCTCAGTGAATTACGAACGCATTTACCCCGCCACGATCAACTCCGCAGCTGAGGCCAAATTCGCTGGCGATGTGGCCGCTAGTCTTGTGGGTGAAGCGCATGTGCAGCGCAATATGGTGCCCAGCATGGGCGCGGAAGATTTCTCGTTCATGTTGCAGGCCAAGCCTGGCGCGTATTTGCGCTTAGGCCAAGGCGGTGAGGGCGCTTGTTTCTTGCATAACAGCAAGTATGACTTTAACGATGAGGTGTTGCCACTTGGCAGCGCTTTGTTTGCTTCTCTGGTGGAGCAAGCCATGCCTTGCCCAGCTTGATTTTTTGATGTTTTTTAGGAGAAATGACATGTTTTCAATGAAAAAAGTGGCTTTGGCCGTGACAGGGATTGCGCTAGGCGCTACTGTTTCAATAGCAAGTGCGACGACAATTCGCATCGGCAATCAGGGCGATGCGCTCTCACTTGATCCGCATTCGCTTAACGAATCGCTGCAACTGAGCGTGACGGGTAATGTCTATGAAGGCCTCACCGGTCGCAATAAAGACTTGAGCTTGGCTCCCCTGCTGGCGACGTCTTGGAAGCAAACATCGCCCAATGTTTGGCGCTTTGAACTGCGCAAAGGTGTGAAATTCCATGACGGCAGCGCGTTCACCGCAGATGACGTGCTCTACTCTTTTGATCGTACGCGCGGCGATGGCTCAGACATGAAGAGCTATCTCAACGATGTGAAGGAATACCGCAAGGTCAATGATTTCACCATCGAAATCGAAACTAAAGCGCCTTTCCCGATCTTGCCCGAGGTGCTTTCACTGGTGTACATCATGAGCAAGAAATGGAGCGAAGACAACCAAGCTACCAAGCCCGTGGATCGCCGCAAAGGCATTGAGAATGCAGCCTCTTTCCGCGCCAACGGCACGGGCCCGTATCGCGTGCGCGAGCGCCAACCCGGTATCAAAACCTCCTTTTCCCGCAATGGCAACTATTGGGGCAAGATCGATGGCAACGTCACTGAAGTGATCTACACACCTATCACCAACGACGCGACACGTGTGGCTGCCTTGATGTCTGGTGAGATTGACGTGATGGAGCCTGTGCCCGTGCAAGACGTGGCGCGCGTGAATGCCAGCGCGAACGCCCGAGCCATGCAAGGCCCGGAGCTGCGCACCATTTTTCTTGGCATGGATCAAAAGCGTGATGAGCTCTTGTATTCCAGCGTAAAAGGCAAAAA
>JANMDE010000379.1:0-5449 GCA_031376105.1 Variovorax sp.
GGAAAGCCATACTTTACGCAAAACGGCGGATATCTACAAAATGTCCGTGCACAGCAGCCGCGGCAGCCATCGCGGGAGAGACCAAATGTGTACGCCCGCCTGCGCCTTGGCGGCCTTCAAAATTGCGGTTGCTGGTTGATGCACAGCGCTCGCCAGGCTCAAGCCGATCAGCGTTCATGGCCAAGCACATGCTACAGCCAGGCTCACGCCACTCAAAACCTGCGGCTTTAAAAATCTCATGCAGGCCTTCGCGTTCGGCCTGGGCTTTCACCAAACCTGAGCCAGGCACGACCAGCGCCAGCTTCACATTTTTGGCCACTTTCTGGCCGAGCTTTTTCACCACCGCTGCGGCTTCGCGCATGTCTTCAATGCGGCTGTTGGTGCAACTTCCGATGAACACTTTATCCACAGTGATGTCAGCGAGCAACTTACCGGGTTGCAAACCCATGTAGCTCAAGGCGCGCTCGATGCCGCTGCGCTTGCTGTCGTCTTTTTCTTTGTCTGGGTCGGGCACGCGAGCGTCCACGCCCAAGACCATCTCTGGCGATGTACCCCAAGTCACTTGCGGCACGATTTGAGTGGCATCCAATTCGACAGTCTGATCAAACTTCGCATCTGCATCGCTTTGTAAACCTTTCCAATACGCAATTGCTTGCTGCAGGGCGACACCCGAGGGCGACATTGGGCGACCTTTGACGTATTCAATCGTCTTCTCGTCCACCGCCACGAGGCCAGCGCGTGCGCCGGCTTCAATTGCCATGTTGCAGACCGTCATGCGGCCTTCCATGCTGAGTGAGCGGATCGCGCTGCCCGCAAATTCAATCGTGTAACCTGTGCCACCAGCAGTGCCGATTTTGCCAATGATGGCCAGCACCACGTCTTTCGCCGTCACGCCTTTTTGCAGCGCACCTTCAACTTTCACCAATAGATTCTTCGCCTTCTTAGCCAGCAGCGTGTTGGTGGCCAGCACATGCTCCACCTCGCTGGTGCCGATGCCATGCGCAAGTGCGCCGAAAGCGCCATGTGTGCTGGTGTGCGAATCGCCACAAACCACCGTCATGCCGGGCAAGGTGGCGCCTTGCTCAGGGCCCATCACATGCACGATGCCTTGCTGTTTGTTGAGAAACGGGAAATATGCCGCTGCGCCAAACTCTTTAATGTTGGCATCCAGCGTGGTGATTTGCTCTTTGCTCACCAGATCGGCAATGCCGTCATAGCCCAACTCCCAGCCAGTGGTGGGCGTGTTGTGATCAGCGGTGGCCACGATACTTGAAACGCGCCAGACTTTACGTCCGGTTTGGCGCAAGCCTTCAAAAGCTTGGGGGCTGGTGACTTCATGCACCAAATGGCGGTCGATATAAAGCACAGATGTGCCGTCTTCTTCAGTATGAACGACGTGTTCATCCCATATTTTGTCGTAGAGCGTGCGTGGCATATTTATTCCTCAAGAAAACAGATTTTAAGTTTTTGGCGCATCGGCCAGCAAATGATCCACCAGCAGCCTTGCAGGCGCTGGCAAGGTTTCAAAATCACGTGCGACGATCAGCAGATCACGCGAGCCCCAAGCGTCTGTGAGCGGCACGGCGATCAAATCGCCCACGCTGCCCACCAGCTCAAAAGCCCGATCTGGCATCACGCCCACGCCCAAGCCGTTGTGAATCATCCGGCACATCGCATCCAGAGAAGTCACCTGAATGCGCAATTGCAACTGTTTGCCCACTTCCGCCGCCGCGCGGCGCTGCGCGAGATAAAGGGCGCTGTTGCTGTGCAAGCCGACGTGGTCAAAATCAAGAGAATCAACAAAACCAATCTGCTTGCGGCGTGAGAGCGAATGCTTGCGTGGGATGACGAGCACGAGTTTGTCTTGTCGATAAATTTTCTGCTGCAAACCTTGTAAATCGGCCTGCGGATTACAAATGCCTACATCTGCCGCACCATCATGGACTGCTCTGATGACATCACTACTGAGGTGCTCTTGCAGATCAATCTTGACATGCGGATGCGTTTTGGCAAACATACCAATGTCTTCGGGTAAAAACTCCACTATGGCCGAGATATTGGCATGAATACGCACATGCCCCTTCACGCCCTCGGCATATTCGCCTAAATCGCCCTGCATCCGATCCAAACTCAAGAGCACCGAACGCGCGTGATGCAAAAACGCCTCGCCCGCTGGCGTGGGGCTCACACCGCGTGCATGGCGATAGAGCAGGGCTGTGCCCGCAGCAGCTTCCAAGTCAGAAAGTCGCTTGCTCACAGCAGAAGCAGCAATGAATTCTTTGTCCGCCGCCTTGCCAATGCTGCCGTGCTCGCACACCGCAGCAAACAGCTGCAGTGTGGTCAGATCAAGGCGGCGCGCAAAGCTGCGCTCGGAGGGTTTCATGATGAAGAACGTGACAAGGATTCGTCTCTGGCGATGGAAAGGTTGATTTTCTCATGGATAACGAGACAAGGCATCGTGATTCACGATGCCAGACTGGTGGTTTTGCGGAGTGTCAAAGCATAAGGCTTTCGATTTAATGCATTGCATTGAATCTTCAGGAGACACCATGACCGCTTCGTTATCCCGCCGCCAAACCTTGGCTCTTGGTGCGAGCAGCCTGCTCGCCAGCCCTTGGGCAAGCGCACAGAGCTTCCCTGAGCGCCAGCTCACCATCGTCGTGCCTGCGCCACCAGGCGGCACAGCAGATATTTCTTCGCGTGCTATTTCCGACCCGCTGGGCAAAGCCCTTGGCCAAGCTGTGGCGGTGGACAACAAAGGTGGCGGCAATGGTGCGGTGGGCGCGCAGGTGGTGATCAATGCCAAGCCTGATGGCCACACGCTGCTGATGGCGTATTCCGGCTTTCATTGCATGAGTCCGCATTTGGTCAAGTTACCTTACGATCCGCTCAAAGATTTGCAGGCGATTGCCAATGTGTATTCCGCGCCGCAGGTCATGGTAGTACGCTCTAATTTGGGCATCAAAACGATACAAGAGCTGATCGCATACGCGAAGAAAAATCCCGGCAAGCTCAATTACGGCAGCTCGGGCAATGGCAGTGTGCAACACATCGCTACAGAGCTGTTCAAGCAAATCAGCGGCACTTTCATCACCCATATTCCTTATCGCGGCTCTGGCCCCACGATCACGGATTTGTTGGCCAGCCAGATTGATTTGACAGTAACGACCGCGCCCTCCCTCATGCCGCATATTCAAAACGGCCGCTTCACGCCGCTGGTGGTGGCTGGCCCGCGTCGCTTGGCGAGTTTGCCCAATGTGCCCACCGGCGCGGAAGCGGGCTTGAAGGGCTACGAGGTGGATGCGTGGTTTGCGCTGTACACCCATGCGCAAGCGCCAAAAGCAGCGGTGGATCGCATCGCGAGCGAAGTGCAAAAAATCATGGCTGTGCCTGCATTCAAAGATCGGGCCAGCAGCTTGGGCGCCGAGGCCAATTTCATCGGCCCACGCGAGATGATGGCTTATGCGCAGGCAGAATATGACAAGTGGGGCAAGGTCATTAAGACTGCGGGCATCAAAGCAGATTGATGAACGCGGTGTAGAAACCATTATTTAAGAAAAATACGCCTTTTGCTTTTCTTTCTGCATACTTTGCTATCAAAAAATGAGTCTTTAACTATTATGGAGCTCCCCATCCGAGAAGGCAACCCTCAAGAAACCTATCCAATTTGCACCCACTTTACTTGCTTTCGTGATCGCTGCCATACTGACTGATTGGTTACGCAAGCACTAGCTGCGGGATTTAGTTCGTGGATCATCGCAGGTTCCACATTTTCAGCACGCAAACAGTGCTTGTGAACTTACCCCAGAGAAATCTGCGCGGCCGTCCTCCCTTGCCGCCAATCAATATCAACCCAAACCGTGAATGTTTAGTCGAGCAAATGCATGTGCAGTACATCAATCTCGCGTAACCGAAGACAAAATCCCAATGCCAATATTGTGTTTTGGCGGCTTCATTGGCCTGACGTTTGAGACCAAACCTGACAGCGATACCGGGTAGCAGACCGCGTTTCTGAATGCTGGACATGAAACTTATGTGAGTGGCGCCACCGAGCTTGGCCGCGCTTCTTGGGCGCGCTACCCCGAAATTTTCAGCAGCCAGCCTTTATTTCGTGCAAAGAAAGAAGGCTGCGAGTTGTTTCACATTAGTACCTCTGAACGATCACTCAATCAAATTGAGATTGACCGTATTTTGCAAAGCAGTCGCTGCAACAGCATCCAACGCGGTGACCACCAAATCAGACGCAGCAACGACGCGCAATTTGTCTTCAGCTTGGAAGCTCTGCAAAGAGCGAAGCGTCATTGAAAACGGCGCACCGTCGACATCAGTGAACATGAAGAGGGAACCGCGTGGACTGATCCAAGTAAGCTGGGCGCGTTGCCAGCGAGAGCCTTTTTGCATATCCACCCACTCTCCTAAAGCGACAGCAATCGGTGAATCGGGCGAATGTAGCGCTGGTGATGGCAAGTTTGAAGTGTTGCGAGCCTGTGCAGCAAGCGGCATCGGCTGGGTGGCTGTCACGTCTTCAAACGAGCTTTCCATGAATCCAGAGTCTCTGGCTTCGGAAGGAGCAATCCACAGGTTCGGCTCGGAGCGATCGAGTAATTCATCCAGTTCCCTGCGGGAGAGTTTCTCGCTCTGTGCTCGCTCCTCGGTGGGTGGTAAGGCTTTGAGCAATTGCTCATGACATTTCATGAGCTCCAAAAGAAACTCATCGGCGCGTACGTTGGGAAAGTCAATGGTCTTCAAGCCTGATTTAAGACTCATCAATACGCGCGGGACAATCCGCGTGAGTCTCTTTTTATTACGTGGGGCTAAGTCTGCATCGGTGCTCCAAAGCAGGTCTTCCACCAGCTTTTTGAAATTGCCCGAATCTCCTAGAGCGGTTGGATATAGCTGCGCACGCGCCAGCACTTGCGACCAAGGGCCCGCCAAAAACTGTTTGATGAAAATAGGCGCGCGTGCCGCGTCTTTTCGCCGGGTCAATGCAAATCCAATCGTTTCGGCCAGCTTATTACGCTGCTCTGCCTGCAACAGGGCTTGTACCGCTTGCTCTTTGGCTTTTTGGCGCAGTTCATCTGCATGGCTCCACAAGCGCTGCACATCCTGCAAAGCACCTAGAAACGACTGTGAGGAAACAAGCTCTGGGTCATACAATTGCTGTGAGACGACCAATACAGGATTGAAGAATTCCCGAAAGGCATCGTTAGAGTCTGAGGTGAATCCCAAGCTGCGATGAATCACTCTGTCTAGCAATTGCCGGACGGGATGCGAGGCATCTCGTATAAAAACGACATCGGTAGCAGCTAGGATTTGAAGGGGCTTTTGCAACGAATTGACCCATTCGCGCACTGGTTTGAGTAAGCGAGGGTGAGCTTGCAAATTTCCAACCAGCATGCGTACCACCTCTGCCGCCACTCCAATATCGTGCGCTTGGTGCTGCGGTGGT
>JANMDE010000334.1:0-4072 GCA_031376105.1 Variovorax sp.
CTGAGCTGTTGCGTGCATGTCCTACGCTAGATTCTCCAATGCCTCTGCCATCCCAAGTGAGCACATGACAACCCATTGCGCTGAGGTAATCGGCAAAAGCACGGTAATAGCCGCGCTGCACGCCAGTGGCGGAATTGATGATGACGTAGCGCGCTGGCGCAGCCGCTTGATCCCTCGCAGGGGCGTTGAGCGTGCAAGCGAGGCGTGTACCGTCTGAGCATTGAATCCACATGATTTTGTCTTGAGAGTTAAGATCAAACTATCGTAGTCTGTAGACTTAACTCCATAGTCAAGCTTTTTCGCCACCATGAACTTTCTTGATCAGCTCTTTTTCAGCACTCTGCTGAGCTCAGGAAACCCTCTATGCTAATTGCAGAACTCGAACATCAGACAGGTTTGAGCCGCGACACCATCCGCTACTATGAGCGACAGGGCTTGATCAGTTCACCATTTCGTACCGACAATGGCTATCGTCGATACAGTACGCATACCTTGGTCGAGCTCAGCTTTATCAGTAAGGCGCAGCAGATTGGATTCACCTTGGCGCAGATCAAACCCGCCATTGAACATTTGCACTCACCGCCAGAGCAATGCCACGAGGTGATCGAGAGTCTGCTTGCCAAGCGCAGCGAGATTGAAGAGCGCATCGCCCTAGACAAGCAACGGCTGACTCACATTACGAAATTGTTGGCGCGACTGTCGCCTTCTTGAGCGGCGCCAGTTAAGCCCGAGCTCACTTTCGCTGCCAAACCGCCGCAAAAAATCCATCGCTGCCATGCACTTGTGGCCACAGGCGCAGGTAACGTGTGGGGGCTTCTTGTGAGCCGGAACACAGATGCCCCGTATTTTCGATTTTTTGCGCGGTCAGCAATTCAGCCACGTCCATGGGTTCGAAATCTGGGTTGGCCGCTGAAAATGCCTCGGCAATCGCTTCGTTTTCTTCCTTAAGCAAACTGCAAGTAGCGTAAACCAAGCGCCCACCGCTTTTGAGCAGACGCGCTGCGCTCTGCAAAATTTTGGTTTGCAGAGCGGCCAGCTCGACCACATCGGTTTCTTTTTGCCGCCATTTCAGATCAGGATTGCGGCGCAGCGTGCCCAGGCCACTGCAAGGCGCATCGACCAACACACGATCCATCTTGCCCGCCAAGCGCTTGATGCGCTCGTCGCGTTCATGCGCAATCGCAACAGGATGAATGTTAGACAGGCCGCTGCGTGCCAAACGCGGCTTCATGCTGTCCAGCCGATGGGTAGATGTGTCAAAAGCATACAAGCGTCCGGTATTTTTCATCATCGCGCCCAGAGCCAACGTCTTGCCACCCGCGCCTGCGCAAAAATCAGCCACCATCTCACCGCGCTTGGCGCCAGTGAGCAGCGCCAACAATTGGGAGCCCTCGTCTTGCACTTCCACACGGCCCTCCTTGAAGACCGGGAGCAAATTGAGTGCCGGTTTTCCTTGAATACGCAAGCCCCAGGGGGAGAACGGTGTGACTTCTGATTTGATAGCACCCTTGGCAAGCTCTTTCAGGGCTTCCTCACGATTTCCCTTAAAAATATTGACACGCAAGTCGAGCGGGGCAGCATCGTTAAGTGCTTTAACCAGCGGCCAAAATTGATCGCCCACCTGCGCTTTGAGCAAGGTGGCCAGCCATTCGGGCAGATTGTGTTTGTGCAAATCCAGCAAGCCATGGCCTGTTTTCATTTGCGCGTCACATTCCTCCAGCCAAGCACGCTCCAAGGGCAGCAAAGCCTCACCGAGGAGTTCACGCGGCGCGGCAAAAGCCAGCATGGAGAGCTTGCGAAAGAGTGAGCCCATACCTTTAGGCCCACTGCGCGCCATCAGCTCATACATGGCGCGATGGCGCAAAATGCGATACGCCGTCTCGGCCAGTATGGCGCGTTCGCGCTGCCCAATACGATGCTCGCGGAAAAAGCGCGACAAAATCGCATCGGCAGGGTGGTCAAAGCGCATGACCTGCGTGACCAATTCGGTGCAGGCTTCGAGAAGAATTTTTGGGTGCATGGTGAGTATTGTCCCACCTTGCCTTCAGGCAACCGATAACAAGTCGTTCCAAAGCAAAAAACCTGACAGCTGGCAGCTGTCAGGTCAGTCGCTCAGCTCTCGAAGCGATGCTTAACCAGCGTAGTCTTGCAGAAAGACGATGCCACGCGCCTTGAAGGCTTCAGCACGGACGGCTTCGCGGGTTAAGACCACAGATGGGACAGCAACAGGCGCGCTGAACAGGTATTCGCCGCTCTCATTGTTAGACGTACGGTGAAAACTTTCGCGAGTCGCTTTAATGGCGTCAGCTTGAACTTGTGCGCGGGTGAGTGTTGAGACGAATTTTTGCACGGGCTGAGGGTAGTTGTCAGCAGATTCTGCATGGGCATTGAAGCCAGCTGCTGCAAATGTGATGAGGGCGAGGGAAACGATACGGGTAGCTTTCATGATAAAAATCTTTCAAAAATAAACACAGGTTAAAAGTGGCAGCACTGTTGAGTAAAGCGTGAAGTTTTTCGCACCTCACTCAGCAGCGCTGCCGGTTCAACAGGCCTAGCGTTCGCATTGAACTGTTGTGCCTGTTAGTGGGTTAACTTGGGGAAATATTACAGGCTTCAATCGGGTATTTGCTAGACTATATGTTTCCATAATAGAAACAACAAAATGCATCCACTGACAGCTCACCTGCGTAGTACGCCTGTAACGCGTGAATTTTTGGCAGTTTTACTGTTTTATTGTTTCAATTCGAAATTTCTTTGAACTTTCGTACAAAGGCCTGTCATGGATTCTCTCGCCCTCATCCGTACGTTTCGTGAAGTGGCTCATCGCGGCAGCTTCTCCGATGCCGCGAAAGCATTGGGCACATCCAAAGCCAACACCAGTAAATATGTCTCGGCGCTTGAGGAAGTGTTTGGCGTGCGCTTGCTCAACCGCTCCACACGCAATGTCAGCCTGACCGACGCGGGGGCACTGCTTCTTGAGCGCAGCGAACCCTTGCTCGATATGGTCAACAGCGCCCGCGAAGAGCTATTGAGCTTGGCAGCTCTTCCCAGCGGGCGTTTGCGCATGAGCGTCGTCAGCTCGCTGGGAGAGAGTGAATTCACCGAACAGTTGGCCGCTTTTTCTCAGACCCATCCCAAAGTGCATCTGAGTGTGGAGTACACCAACCGCAGAGTCGATTTGGTGGAAGAAGCGGTCGACGTGGCGATTCGCGTCGGCCGCATCACAGATTCAGATTTGATCGTGCGAAAGCTGCGCCCTGTCAGCTTTGCCTTGGCTGCCAGCCCCGCCTACTGGAAGACGCATGGCAAACCGGCCACACCGCAGGATTTGGCCAACCACAACTGCCTGATTTACACGCAAGACAACTCCAATCGCAGCGGCCATTCGCAGTGGATTTTTCAAAGCGCACCGGGCAAAATCTATCCCGTGAATGTGCGCGGCAATTTCGATGCGACCGAGGGCAGTGCACACCGCATGTTCGCGCTAGCAGGCCAAGGCATCGCCTATCTGCCACGCCCCATCATAGAAAGCGATATCGCCAATGGCACGCTAGAGACCGCACTGGTTGACCAAATGCCCTCTGACATTTGGCTCACGGCGGTCTACACCCAACGCCGCCACAACAGCGCTGCCTTACGCGCCTTGCTTGATTTTCTGCAAGCGCGTCTGAAGCTTGGATAATCAGCCCATGAGCCAAGATACCTTACCGACCTTGATTGAAACGCCAATGGGGCGCTACCGCCATTACAAAGGCATGGAATACGACGTAGTGGGCACCGTTCGCCATAGCGAAACGCTGGAGCCCATGACGCTGTATCGCGCTTTGTACGGCGAGTATGGTCTATGGGTACGACCTGCAGCAATGTTCAATGAAAATGTGGTGATGAATGGCATCGAGCAACCAAGATTTAGGAAAATTTCATGAGTAAAAAAGGTGATTTAAAAGTCCCAATTCAGATAGACGACGAGTTATTTGACGAGGTGATTCAAGCATCAGCGCTTCTCAATTTAGCCAGTGGCGAGATCAGTCGCGTGGAATACCACGATTACGATGAAGGTATCAAAGGCCTG
>JANMDE010000342.1:0-4562 GCA_031376105.1 Variovorax sp.
ACGACGAAGCTTTTTGTGAACCACACGAACATGAGGAACACAATGATCTGAATGATCAGGGTGGCGTTGATATTCACAACTAATTCCTTCCGGTGAGTTTGTTACGGGGCATCCCGAGGGATGTTGGTGCGGACAGCCGGATTGGCTTTCGACACCTCAACAAACAACGGAAATTACTTGACCAAACGGGCGATCTGGCCCAGGAATGGGTTGGCTGTGGCGAACCACAGAGCAATACCGGTACCGATAATGAACGCAGCGTCGATCAAGCCAGCCAACAAGAACATCTTGGTTTGCAGTTCGCCCATCAGCTCAGGCTGACGTGCTGCGGACTCAAGATACTTGGAGCCCATGATGCCGATACCGATACAGGCGCCGAGTGCGCCCAAACCAATGATCAAACCTGTTGCGAGGGCGACAAAGCTAATAACTTCCATGATGACTCCTAAGTGTGGATGGAAAGGTTGAGGTAAAAACGAAAAGTATTCGGGCCAGCTTCAATCAATGCGCATCATGTGCTTGACCGAGGTACACCAAGGTCAGCATCATGAACACGAAGGCTTGCAGCGTGATCACCAGAATGTGGAAGATCGTCCAGGCCAAGCCTGCAACGACGTGAATGAAAGTCACAAACAGGCCGGTGCCTGACAGTGCGAAGGAGCCGCCGAGCAAGGCGATCAACATAAAAATTAGTTCGCCGGCATACATGTTGCCGAACAGTCGCATGCCGTGAGAAACAGTCTTGGCAACAAATTCGATCATCTGCATGGCAAAGTTCACCACGCCGAGGATGATGGCGAAGAGGGGATTTTTGCTCGTGCCGAAAGGGGCAGACACCAGCTCATGCGCCCAGCCGCCTGCGCCTTTGATTTTGATGTTGTAGTAGATGCAGATCAAGAGAATGGCCACAGCCATGCCCATGGTGATGGACAAATCGGCGGTAGGCACAACGCGCATGTAATCTTTGACGCCCACTGCGGGGCCAACGGTATGCCAAATTTGCGGGATGAAATCCACAGGCAGCATGTCCATGAAGTTCATCAAGAAAATCCAGATGAAGATCACCATGGCCAAAGGCACGACAAATTCGCGGCTTTTAGCGTTGTGGACGATACCTTTGGCCTGGCTGTCGACCATTTCATAGATCATTTCCACCAAGCCTTGCAAATAGCCGGGTGCGCCAGAGGTGGCGCGGCGGGAGGCGAAATACATCAAGGCACAGGCAACGATGCCTAAGGTGACCGACCAAAACACGGAGTCAATGTTGATGACAGAAAAGTCAACGACTTCCGTCTGCACCTTGTTTTGCAGATGCGTCAGGTGGTGAACAATGTATTCACCAGATGTTGGAGCTTGTCCAGATGCAGCCATGTTTAGTCTCTGTTCAACAAATCAATTTTTAGCCATGGCTTCGATCTGCTTACCCGCGCTTGGCTTGGGTTTGTAAATCGCCGCCACAAAATACACTTTCATCGTCAAGATCAGGCCGATCAGCAAGGCGGGCCAGTTTAGGCTCGCTATCAGGCTGGGCGCGAGCATCAGCATACCGATACTCAAACCAATCTTGACCATCTCCCACAGCATGAACGCCATAGCGCCCGACACTGCATTCATGCGCGACAGCGGGGAGGTTATGCCCCGCGCGAGGACCGCTGCGGGAAGGGAGACCACCAAGCTGCCATAGGCTGCCGAAAGCGCTGTGTGAAGATCAAAGATGAGCCAACTCACCATTCCGATCACCACCGCTGCCACCAGCATCCAAAGCACGACCCGCCAAGGAGATATTGACGGGCTGGTTTTTCTGAGCTGCTCAGCCTCTTGGGGCGAATAGCGGCGAAAAACCTCTTCTTCTTTACCAATTTCATCAAAGGGCTGGGGCGGCGGCAGTGTTTTCACAGTAGTAACCAACCCGTAACGCGATGATGCGAACTCAGCAAAGCTCACGATTATAGGTGTGAATCTACGTACAAACCCACACGTACGTACTGACATCTGCCTCAAGGCACAATCTGCACATGATCATCTTTATCAAACTCCTTCATCTGGCCGCCGGTATCGTGTGGCTCGGGGGCATGACCTTCATGCTGTTTGCGCTGCGCCCCGCGCTCATCGACAAGCTGCAAGGTCAAGCACGTTTAGAGCTTCTCGCCCTTATCTTGAAACGATTCTTTGCTATTGTATTAGGAGCAATTGCTGTGCTTTTGCTCACCGGTTTGCATCTGTATGGTGCAGGTGCCAAAGCCGTGGGCATGGCCAGCATTCCGCTGGGCTGGCATCTGATGGCGGGCTTGGGACTGACGATGATTTTGTTGTTTGGCCACATTTATTTTGCGGGATTTAAGGGCTTAAAACGCGCCGTGGATGCGGCGAACTGGCCCCTAGCAGCGGCCAAAGCGGCGCAGATCCACAAAATGGTGGTGATCAATTTCGTGCTGGGCTGGGCGGCGGTGATCGCTGTGCGGCTGCTGTAAACCGTATTCTTCAAGGAAAATTGGCTATTTGCCCTTATAGAATTTAGATAGTTTGCTATGAAATTAGTAGTTATTAAGCTAGTCTTGGCCTGCTCTAGCGTGATGATTTTGGGCTGCTCCACCGTGAACGACGATTTCAACCCCGCCAAAAAGCACCATCGCCCCGATGGTTTTCAAAACAACTACACCGACGCGACCGACAAATCCCGTCTCGATTTGCTGCGCTGGCAATGGGAGCGCGCCCGTGCTGGCCTGCCCAAACCGCCCGAGCAGCCCACGCCTGTGGTGGTGCCAGACATGAAGTTTGTCAGCGCTAACAATGGCAAAGCGCAAGAGCCCGCCATCACTTGGATTGGCCATGCCACGATGTTGGTGCAAATGGGCGGTTTGAATATCTTGACCGATCCCATTTTTTCTGACCGTGCCTCTCCTGTGCAATTTGCCGGCCCCAAGCGCTACCAAGCCCCCGGCATTGCTTTGAAAGATCTGCCGCACATCGATGCGGTCTTGCTTTCCCACAACCATTACGATCATTTGGACACGGCCAGCGTGAAAGCTCTGAATGCGCAGGCAGGCGGTGCGCCGCTCTTCATCGTGCCGCTCGGCGTGAAAAAATGGTTTGCTTTTGAAGGCATCTCGAACGTTCAGCAAATGGATTGGTGGGACAAACATACCCTGAAAACCGCCGCAGGCGAGGTGGAAATTCATTTCACGCCCGTACAACACTGGAGCGCCCGCTCTTTAGGCGACCGCCGCGCCACGCTCTGGGGCGGCTACGCGCTCTTTGCCAGCGATTTTCATGCTTACTTCAGCGGCGATACGGGTTATTCCAAGGATTTCCTCGATACCCAAAAGTATTTCGCCGCGCGCCAAACCGCAGCCTTAGGCGGCGGGTTTGACATGGCGCTGATCGCCGTGGGCGCGTATGAGCCGCGCTGGTTCATGAAAGAGCAACACGTCAACCCCGAGGAAGCCGTGCAAATCCATCTTGACCTCCAAGCCAAGCGCAGCGTGGGCGTGCATTGGGGCACGTTTGACTTGACCGACGAATCGCTCGATCAGCCGCCCAAAGATTTGGCTGCTGCTCGCGCCGCGAAGAAGCTGCCTCAGGAAGCGTTTGATGTCATGGCGATTGGGCAGACTTTAAAATTGCCTCGGCGCAAAGCTACTCCTTAAATCTTTTTTTGCTGTTTTTCGAGCTATTTGTGAGCGTTTTAAGCCAGTAGCCAGCGTATTTACTACGCGGAGTGCTATTGAAATCATAGTAATTAAACTCGCTTACCTTGAGCTTGTCGAAGGGTTGGCATGCTAACCGTTTCACTCGAAGTCATGTACCTGCGGCCTACCGTCGGGCATTTACCCCGTAAAGTTTTTTGAAAACACACGCGATAGCGGTCATCACAATCCAACCCTATCCCCGCGCGCCTTCCAAAAAATTTCCGGTGCAAACACCCAACGGTCTCCGCTTACCAACTTGGTTGGCCATCCCTTTAACAACCATGTCATGGCTGCGTCTTGTATATTTGCGTCATTGTGGGAATCGCACGCGCTCAACACCTTAGTTACAACATTTTGCTTTGTGTTCACACGGATGCTGCAAACCCAGTGGAGCGACGCACATGCGATTGACAGGTACGTTAAAAGTTTGGCACGACGATCGCGGGTTCGGGTTCATTGAGCCCAGCCTAGGCGGCCAAGATATCTTCGTGCATATCAAATCCTTTCCTTTGGGCACAGGCCGCCCGTCAGTAGGGCAGCCCTTGAGCTTCGAAGTTGAGACAGGCGAAAACGGGAAAAAGCGGGCACGCGCTGTGGAATTTCCTTTACGTGGCCGAGCGAGCAAGCAGCCGCGCACCGAGTCGCCTGCCGAATGGACTTTTTTGCCAACTGTCGCCATTCCACTTTTTGCAGCCATCTATGCATTCGTTATTTGGCGATGGGGATTTGTACCTTTATTACTACTTGGCTATATTGGCTTAAGCATTTTCACATTTCTAATCTACGCTTTCGACAAGAGTGCGGCCGTATCCAGGCGCTGGCGCACCTCTGAAAACACGCTTCACCTCTTGTCGCTTGCTGGTGGATGGCCTG
>JANMDE010000495.1:0-2598 GCA_031376105.1 Variovorax sp.
GGCAAGCATAAGAGCAATAGCCGCAACCGATACACACATCTTTGTCATGCAAGACCACGCCTTCATCGGTGCGGTAGAAGCAATTGACAGGGCAAACTGCCATGCAAGGCGCATCCGAGCAATGCATGCAAGCGACCGAAATGGAGCGCTCGCCGGGTACGCCGTCATTCAGCGTGATCACGCGGCGGCGGTTCACGCCCCAAGGAACTTCATGCTCGTTTTTACAAGCGGTGACGCAGCCATTGCACTCAATACAGCGCTCGGCATCACAAATAAATTTCATCCGTGCCATGATTTTTTCCTTACGCTTTCTCGACGTTGCAAACCGTCGTTTTGGATTCTTGCATCATCGTAACGATGTCGTAGCCATAGGTGGTGCCGGTGTTCACGGCTTCGCCGCGAACGATTGGAGCAGCGCCATTGGGGTAGTGCGCGAGCATGTCCTGCCCTTGCCAGCGACCCGAGAAGTGAAAGGGCATGAAGGTGGTATCCGGGCCCACGCGCTCGGTGACTTGCGCCTGCACATTCATCGCACCGCCCGTTGGCGTGCGCACGATCACACGATCGCCGTTTTTGATATTGCGATCCGCAGCGGCTTTCGGGTTGATCTCGATGAAAGACTCTTGCTGCAGCTCGGCCAGCCAAGGATTGGAGCGCGTCTCTTCGCCGCCACCTTCGTATTCCACCAAACGGCCGGAGGTCATGATCAACGGGAATTTCTCATGCACTTTCTTGGCGATGTTTTCCTGCTGGATTGATTTGTACAGCGTAGGCAAGCGCCAGAGCGTTTTGCGGTCATCGTGCGTTGGGTATTTAGCCATCAGATCAGGGCGATTGCCATACAGCGGCTCGCGGTGAATCGGCACAGCATCTGGGAAATTCCAGACCACAGCGCGGGCTTTGGCATTACCAAACGGGTGGCAGCCATGGTTTTTCATTGCCACACGGATGATGCCGCCTGAAGCGTCGTTCTTCCAGTTTTTACCTTCTGCGGCTTTCTTCTCAACCTCAGTCAGCTCATCCCACCAGCCGAGTTTTTTCAGCAGTAAGTGGTCGAATTCTGGATAACCCGTGGTGATGTCTGCGCCTTTGGAATGCGAGCCATCTTCGGCAAGCAGATTCACGCCTTCACGCTCCACACCAAAGTTGGCACGGAAATTACCGCCGCCTTCCATCACATGTTTGCTAGTGTCATACAAATTCGGCGAGCCAGGATGCTTGAGTTCGGCTGTCCCGTAGCAAGGCCATGGCAGGCCAAAATAATCGCCGCTCAGATCGTAGCCGGTTTCTTTGTCCTTGCCGCCTTTGGATTTGAGCGTTTTCACGTCAAACTTATCCATGTTACGCATATGCGCTTTGATACGCTCTGGCGTTTGGCCGGTGTAGCCAATCGTCCAAACGGACCGGTTGATTTCGCGCAAGATGTCTTCTGGCACAGGCTCATCCAAACCTTTGACTTTTTGCAGCTTGTAGTTCTTCACCAGCTCTTTGTCAAAGCCGAGCTTCTGAGCCAACTGATACATGATCATGTGATCCGAGCGGCTTTCCCACAGCGGATCAATCACCTTCTCACGCCACTGAATCGAGCGATTCGATGCGGTGCAAGAGCCACTGGTTTCAAACTGCGTAGCAGCTGGCAACAAATACACCGCGCGATTCGGATTCAAATCTTCCGCTTTGCCGGGCATGGCGGCCATGGCGGCAGTAGCCGATGGATACGGATCAACCACGACCATCAGATCGAGCTTGTCCATCGCGCGCTTCATCTCTAAGCCGCGCGTTTGTGAATTGGGTGCATGCCCCCAAAAGAACATACCGCGCACATTGCTGTCCTGGTCGATCAGCTCATTCTTCTCCAGCACTGCATCGATCCAACGCGAGACGGTGGTGCCCGCCTTGGTCATCATCGCAGGCGTTGCATACTGCTTTTTGATCCACTCAAAATCAACGCCCCATGCGCTGGCGAAATGCTTCCATGAGCCTTCAACCAAACCATAGTAACCGGGCAATGAATCGGGATTGGGGCCCACATCCGTTGCGCCTTGCACGTTATCGTGGCCACGGAAAATATTGGTGCCGCCGCCGCTCACGCCGACGTTGCCCAACGCCAGCTGCAAAATGCACGATGCGCGCACAATGGCGTTGCCGGTGGTGTGTTGGGTTTGACCCATACACCAAACAATGGTGCCAGGGCGATGGTCATTGAGCATCTTGGCCACTTTGAACATCTGCGCTTCATTCACGCCGCAAGCTTCTTCCACCTTGTCAGGTGTCCATTTCGCCATGACTTCTTCTTTGACCTTCTCCATGCCATAGACGCGGTCATTGATGTATTTTTTGTCTTCCCAGCCATTTTTGAAGATGTGATGCAACAGGCCGAAGACGAAAGCGATATCGGAGCCTGAGCGGATGCGCACAAACTCATCAGCCTTGGCGGCAGTGCGCGTGAACCGTGGGTCGACCACAATCATCTTGCAACCGGTTTCTTTGGCATGCAGCATATGCACCAAGCTCACAGGGTGAGCTTCTGCCGCATTCGAGCCAATATACAAAGCGACTTTGCTGTTTTGCATGTCGTTGTACGAATTGGTCATCGCA
>JANMDE010000537.1:0-13032 GCA_031376105.1 Variovorax sp.
CTCGGCATCGGCCAACCCTCGGCCACCAAGTTGATCGCACAGCTTGAAAAACAACTTGGCTCACGCTTGCTGCATCGCAGCACGCATGGTGTGTCGCCCACTGAAGTGGGCTTGGTTTACTACAACAAATGCAAATTGATCACGCATCATGTGGAAGAAGCCGAAACCTTGGCCGCATTGATGCAATCGCAGGTGCAGGGTAGTTTTCGAGTCAGCACCACGATGGATTTTGGTCGCCGCGTGTTAGCGCCCTTGGTGCTGCGCTTTCTTAAGCTCAATCCCAAAGTGCAGATCGAGTTGCTGTTTGATGACCATCTTGTCAATATGGTGGAGCAGGGGATTGATGTCGCCATTCGGATGGGGCGGCTGGCAGATTCCACGTTGGGCGCGCGCTACTTGGGTTTGAATCCTTGGTCCGTGGTTGCCTCGCCAGATTACTTGGCCCGCCGGGGTCAGCCCTTGATTCCCGGAGATTTGGTGTCGCATGATGCACTCATTATCAGCACCGTACAAAACGATTCACGGTGGCATTTCCATGATGCTAAGGGTGATGAACTGGTGGTGCAGCTCAAAGGCCCGATGCGCTCAAACAACAAATCTGCCCTCATGATGGCTGCCTGTACGGGTTTGGGTATTGCTGCATTGCCCACCTATGTGGTTCATGAATCAGTAGATAGTGGTGCCTTGATCACGCTACTGAGCGACTGGACGCTACCGACACAAGAAATTCATGCTGTTTACCCATCGCCACGGATGGTGCCTGCCAAAGTGAGCGGGTTTGTTGAGTGGCTGCATGAGCAACTGAGCGAGACTTGGTGGACGACACATTTTGAATGCAAAAAATAAGGCGTACAGAGTCTGCTCACTTGATATTTTAAAGAAAATGAGCTTCTTGCCCCTATGTTGCGGGTATAGTTTGCTATTGATTTAATAGTGAATGTCGAGACGTATTCGTCCGACTCAGGTTTTACCAAGAAGCCTTGAATTGCTGACGAAGTTGCTCTATCGCCTCTTGAGGCAAGGCCTGCGTTTGCGGGTGCAGCACCAGAAGCCTGGCGGTTTCTTCGAGCTCTTCTAAGGTGGCCATTGCCGCTGCGGGAGATTCATGCCAGACATTGGGTCCCAAGCGGCTGAGCATCAGAGCGTGCAATACCAAGCCGTGGGCGGCATAGTCAGATATCACGCGTGCGGCCAGATCAGCCACTTCGGGCGCGCCAGGGCGGTGGTAGGGCAGCAGGGGAACGTGGCCGACCTTCATGACGAAATAGGGTGTGATGGGCGGAAGCAGCTCGCTCCAGCTAGGCAGGCCAGCCAAGCTGGGCGCTTGCAGGCTGAGGGCGACCAAATGCGTGCTGTGGGTGTGAATCACGCAGCGTGTGCGCTGCCCCACTTTTAAAGTGGCTTCATAAATACAGCGATGCAATACCAAGGTTTTGCTGGCTCGCTCACCGCTGACTTGCTCTCCCGCTTCATTGACCTTAGCCAGCGCGGCCGGATTGAGAAAGCCGAGGCAAGCATCGGTGGGTGTGATGAGAAAGCCATCGTCCAAGCGCACACTGATGTTGCCCGCTGTGGCATGCACATAGCCGCGCTCAAATAGGCTGCTGCCGACGCGGCAAATTTCTTGTCTGGCTTGCGTTTCGTTCATGCCAGCAGTGTAAAGGCCTTGGAGAAGAAATCATCCGAGCCGAAGTTGCCTGATTTCAAAGCCAGATGCAACCCCGCGATACCAGTGGCATCCGATTGGGCATGACACCAAGGCACACCTGGATCAATCTGCAAACCGATCTGCATTTGTGCCACGCGCAGCGCCTGTACGCAAGCGCCAGACGTCTCACCTCCCGCCACGATCAGCTGCTGCACGCCACTTTCCACCAAACCGCGTGCAATGCGAGCCAGTGTGTTTTCTACCATCGCGCCCGCCGCCTCTGCGCCCAGTTGGCCTTGCACGGCTTGCAGCGCCTGGGAGGGCGCTGTGGAATAAATCAAGATCGGGGTTTGACCGATCAAAGGTGCTGCCCAGCTCAAGGCTTCTGCGGCTACATCCACACCTTGAGCGATGCGTTGTGGGTCGATAGCCAAAGCGGGATGGCCAGCGGTAGCGAAGTGCTGCACTTGACGGTTGGTGGCCAGTGAGCAGCTGCCCGAAACAAGAGCGCGAGACCCAAGTGCTTTGGGTAAAGCGCTCGCAGTTGAGGAGGGCTTCAAGCCGTGGTTTTGCGGCAAACCAATGGCGACGCCAGAGCCTGCTGTGATCAGCGGCATCTTGTCAAGCGCAATGCCTAAGCGCATCAGATCGTCGTTAGAAATCGCATCCACCACAGCAATGCCCACGCCTTGCTCGCGCAATGCTTGCATGCGAGCGAGAATGGCGTCAAAGCCTGCCATCACCGTGCGGTAATCCACCAAGTCGACTTTGCGCTTGCATTGCGCCTGCAAAACGCGCACCAAATTCGCATCTTTCATGGGGGTGAGAGGGTGGTTTTGCATACCGCTCTCTTGCAGCAACACATCACCGACAAACAAATGGCCTTTGAACACCGTGCGCCCATTATCAGGAAAGGCCGGCGTGGCGATAGTGAAATCTGTTTGCATCGCGTACATGAGGGCTTCAGTGACGGGCCCGATGTTTCCTTGTGCAGTGCTATCAAACGTGGAGCAATATTTGAAATACACCTGCTGCGCTTTGTGCTCGCGCAGCCAAGCCAGCGCAACCAGTGATTGATCAATAGCATCTTGCGCAGGAATCGTGCGAGATTTAAGCGCGATCACGACAGCATCCACATTGGCAGGCAAGCCCTGCGTCGGCAGGCCGTTGATCTGCAATACCCGCATGCCAGCGCGCACCAAATTATTGGCCAGATCAGTAGCGCCGGTGAAATCGTCTGCAATGCAGCCCAGCAGCAAGGCTTGGGTCATGAAAGTCTCCTTGGGTTGGACGTTGTTACGTTTTAGCGTTGCGCCACTTGACGGCTCAGCGCCGCATCCTTTAAAACAGCGTCGACATCGACACCGTATTTTGCACGCGCTTTCTCGTAGACTGGCTTCATTGCATTTTTAAAAGCAGTCAAATCGGGTTGCGATATCTTTGCGCCGGCAGCTTGCATTTGTTGCAAGCTGCGATCGTCTTGCTCACGCACCTTCGTGCGAGAAAAAGTCTGTGATTCATCCAAGGCTTTGTCGATGATTTGTTGATCAGACTTCGATAACTTCGCCCACCTTTGCTCTGAAACGACCACTGGGAGTGGGCTGTACACGTGCTGCGTCAGCGCGATATTTGGCGCAACCTCAAAGAAGCGCAAGGCGCGAATCGTATCGATGGGGTTTTCTTGTCCGTCGACTCGGCCTTGCTGGATCGCGCCGTAAACTTCTGTGACCGGGATCACAACGGGTTCGTACCCAACCGCCTGAACAATCCATTGGATCATTTCATTCGGAAAGACGCGCATCTTTTTGCCTGCAGCGTCTGACGGGCGTGCCAAGGGCGTCTTGGTCGTAAAGCTGCGAAAACCTGCTTCCCAGGTCGCCAGATGGCGCAGCCCTTTGGGCGGTAGCTTGTCAAACTGCGTGCGTAGCCAAGGCGACTCATCGTAAAATCGCCAGCCTTCCTCGTAACCGGTAACGAGGTAGGGCAAAGCTGTGAGGTTAAGCTCAGGAACCAAGCCCGAATAGCTTCCAGTGGCACTAACGGTGAAGTCAAGTTTTCCCTCAGAAACCAGCTTGATGCTTTGGGGGTCATTACCCAATTGCCCCGAGTGAAATACCAGGACTTTGATTCGCCCGTTGCTCAATTGCGCCACGCGCTGTGCAAATAATTCGGCAGCTTGATGCCGGACACCCGAGGGTGTGTCGGTGTGATTGAACTTGAGTGTGATGCTGGGTTTGGCTAGTGTGCCTTGAGCTTGGGCTTCAACGGGTGCAATTGCAGCGGCGACGCATAGGAGAGCGGCAAAAAGCAAATTGGCTGGCCTGCGGCCGGCGACTGTGAATGTGGTGAACGTGTTCATGACGATGATCCATGTTGATAGTGTGCTTACTGACGAATACGGCCATCGGTGCCGATCATGGAGAGATTCACGTAGCGCGAGCCTTCATGCTTGTACGCACCAAATTCCACAACGAAACCGCCAAGATCCGTGCGCTGCATGCTTTCAAGTGCTTGAACTAAACTGCGGCGCGATATGTCTGGATTTGAAGCTGCGCTTCGGCGTAGGCTCTCGACGACCACTTTCGCAGTCACGTATCCTTCCATGGAGGAAAAATTAGCGCGTGCGGGATCAATACCGAGATCGCGAATACGTGTATTGAATTCCAGAGCAATGGGAGTACTGGCGCGATAGGGATTGGGCACGCCTTGAGCAACCGCCACTCCGCCCGCTTGGCTACCCAGATCAGTTGCCAGCTTCTCAGCATCGACGGTCGACGTTGTAAAGATGAGCGGGCTGAGCGATGTAGCCCGCACTGCTTTAATCAATGCGCCCGCGACAGGCGTGTTGGCAATGATGATGAGCGCTTGGGGCTGTGCCGGAAGCAATTGTGCGATCGCCTCCTTGACGTCAAGCTGGCTTTTTCCTTGTTTGAATAGCACGGCGGGCTTCATATTGCGAGAAGCTAGCAAACCTTTAGCGTCTTCAATGGCCTCGCGCCCAAAAGCTTCGTCTTCGTACACAAAGGCGATCCGGCTGCTACCCATCGTGGCGATTTGGTCAAGCGTGCGTTGCAGCTCGTCTTTGTAGCTGGCGCGTATGTGAAAGAGCTGCGCATTGTTGCGCAGGCTCGTCACGCCCGACCTGATGCCGACGACCGGGGTACCAGAAGCTGTAAGGGCACCGCTCTCTAAAACGGCTTGCACGCTATCTGATCCCCACATGCCCATCAACACCAAGGGATTCTGATTGGCCAACAGCTCTTTCACGTGAGCTACTGCGTCAAGCGGACGATAGCCATCATCGCGCGATACAAAACGAATGGGTGTACCGCGAATGCCGCCTTGCGAATTGACTTCGTCGAACGCGATCATGGCGCCCAAGTTGAAATCGCGCCCAGAGACAGCCAGTGGACCGCCGAAGGGTGCGACTTGGGCAACCACATATTCGCGAGGTTGCGCATATGCGGCTGATACCAGCAAAGCGCTGCTCAAAAGCGCGAGAAGGGAGCGAGACAAGAAATGAGTAAGCATAGTGACTCCATCAATGCAATTGGTCTAAGCCATTGCTCCCTGTTTGGTTTTCAAAATCCGGCGCGATCAAATGTGTTTACGGTTTTTCCAATCACTTGTGCTGCGCTCTGGGTATTGAATTCAAGAAAATGCGGCATCTTCAAATGCGCATCAAAGTCTTCTGAGCTACGATAAACCTCATAGAGGAAAACATGATGTTGATCTGCACGAGAGACGCACACATCAAACTGCAAGCAATGCTCTTCAAGATCGATCGATGCGTTGGCGTTGGCCAACATGCCCTCCATGAACGCGTCCATATGCTCAGGGTGAATCTGGAAATCGACGGTCACAACAAACATGATTTTTCCTAAAGAGCTCGCTGCTTTAACCTAAGGACGCGATCAACCGGGGCAGCCAAGCAGTAAGCTCGGGCACATAGGTGATGAGCATCACGATACTGAAGGTGGCGGCCATCATGAGCCAGAGGTGTTGCGTGATTTCGCCTATCGAGGCTTTTGCTAGTTTTGCTGCGACAAACAGCGTTCCTCCGACTGGCGGCGTATAGAGCGCAATGGCTAAGTTAGCAGTCATGATCACACCCATGTGCACCAAATCCATCTTGAATGCCATCGCCAGCGGCAAGAACAGTGGTGCTGCCATCAGCAAAGCGGGCAAAGGCTCAATGAAGATGCCTAAGAGGATCAAGGCGATGTTGAGCATGATGAGGAACACCCATTTCACATGCGCTACTGAGCCCACCCAATCGGCTAGCTGCTGAGCCACGCCTTCGGCCGTAATCAACCAGGCAAGCGCACCCGTTGCACCGATCACCAGCATCACGGTGGCGCTTGTCATAAAGGCTTTGAGCAGCAGTTGCGGAATGTCTTTGAACGTCAGGTCTCGGTAGACGAACATCGAAATGAGCAAGCCATAAACGACGGCAACGGCTGCAGCTTCGGTGGGAGTGAAGTATCCCGACCAAATACCACCGATGATGAAAACTGGCATCAAAAGCGCTGGGCCGGCGCTCACAGCCGCGCGATAAATCTCAACGAATGAAGCAGGTTTACCACCTGTATCCACGCCCGTTTTCTTGCCATGCCACATGCAAACGGCGATCAGTGCGATGGCCGATAGCAGCGCCGGCACCAAACCTGCCATTGATAGCGTTCGCATCGAAACGCCTGAAATGAAGGCGTAAACCAAAAACGGAATCGAAAGAGGCATCAACAAAGCCAAGGTGCCCGCCACAGCCACCAAAGCCGCTGCAAAACCACGTGTGTAGCCCTTAGCGAGCATGGCCGGAATTACCAGCGAGCCAATCGCTGCTGTATCTGCAATCGCTGAGCCCGATACTCCGCCAAACAGCAGGCAGGAGATCACCGTCACTACACCCAAGCCGCCAGGCAACCAACCGAACAAAACATTGGCAAATGCAACGATCCGTTTGCCCACACCGCCTTGCGCTAGCAGCTCACCAGTGAACACAAACAGCGGAACAGCAATCAGAATGAACGGCTCCACCCCGCCAATGAAGGATAGGAAAACGCTTTCTAGCGGATACTGCATGCCGTAAATCCCGACCACACCCACCGTGGTGGCCAGTAAGGCAATCATGAGCGGAATGCCTGCGAGTGCGAGGGCAAAAAACGAACCAAAAATGACTAATGACAACATGGGGACGGCCTTCTTACAGATCGGTGGGGTAACGTTGGGCGCGTGGAACGCCGCGCAGGATCAGCAGCAAATCCCAGCCAATGAACAGCGCCATCAATCCAATACCTAATGGCATGGGCATGTATTGCCAAGCCATCGGCCATTCCAGCGTGGTGAGGACGTTGTCCCAACTGCTGCTCACGATGCGCAGCCCGTAAAAAAGTACCACAGCAAGCAAAGCTAAGGTAAAAACCTGTACCGCTGCATCTGCCCAGCGGCGCTTAGACTCCGTGAGTTTGTCGAGGAACTCATTGATACTCATGTGCGCTCCGCGCTGGGCAGCTGCCGCACCACCGAGAAAGGTCACCCAGACCATCAGCAGCTCGCCCAGCTCGGTGAGCCAAGCCAAGTCTTTACCAAACGCGTGGAGCACGACGTTGGTAAATATCAGCGCAGCCAGCGAGCCACCGATCAAAATCACGACTGCATCTACGGTTTTACCGATGTAGCGGAGCCATGACGGTATCGGAGCCAAAGGCATGGGGGGCTCGTCTGAATGTTCGACGAGAGGGGCGGTTGCTGCTTGCATCTGGGCTACTTCCTCTTGAGGTACTGGTTACTTGACAGCTTTGCGAATAGCGGCGGTCTCAGCCAACACTTGATCCACATCCGCGCCATACTTCTCACGCGCCTTGGCATACACAGGCTCGACCGATTTGCGGAAGGCTTCGGTATTTGGCTTGCGATTGATCTTGGCGCCTTTGGAGGCCATATCGGCTAAGAGCTTCTCGTCGTTGTCTCGGATGAAAGCGCGCTGGAATGGAGCGGTTTCCCGAGCCGCGCGCGTCACGGCCTGCTGATCAGCTGCCGACAGACGCTGCCAGGTTTTCTCAGAAATGGCCAAAGGCGTGGGGCTGTACACGTGATTCGTCAGCGTGACGTGAGGCGCAACTTCGTAGAATTTGTTGGAAGCAATGGTGTCAATCGGATTTTCTTGACCAGCGACAGCACCTTGCGAGATCGCCAAATACACTTCCGGCAAAGGCATGATTTGAATGCCAAAGCCCATGGCTTCTAGCTGCCAACGCATCATCTCATTCGGGAAAGTGCGTAATTTTTTGCCTTTGGCATCATCCGGGCTGTTCAGGGGCTCGCGCGTGGTCATGTTGCGAAAGCCGGCCTCCCAGGTGGCTAGGAAGCGGAAGCCTTTTGCGGGCGCTTTGTCAAACTGCGCTTTGAGCCACTTGGATTCGTCGTAAAACTTCCAGCCCTGCGTGTAGGAGTCGATGATGAAAGGCATCATCGTGAGGTTGAGTGAAGGCACTTGACTTGCAAACGAGCCAGTGGCCGACACCGTGAAATCAACGCCGCCCAGGGCTAGTTGCTCAATATTTTTAGGATCGTTGCCTAGTTGGCTACAGCAAAATATTTGCACTTTGTAGCGGCCTTGGGTGTATTCCTCCACTTTTTTGGCGAACACATTTGCAGCCGCTTGGCGAGCGCCTTGCTGCTGATCGGTGTGGCTGAATTTGAGGATGGTTTGCGCTTGTGCAAACGACCCACCTGCCAAAGCAGCGCAAGCCGCTGCTGCAAGAGCGACGGATTTAAGGGTGATACGACGAGTTTTCATAAAAGTCTCCTTCTGGTTGAACGTGGGGTGAAAAAAAGCGAGGCGAGTCAGTGAAATGGGTTTTGCGGTGTTTCGGGTGGAACGAACGATGAGATGTCAATGCGACGGCCCTGCACATGCGAGGCATACACAGCTTCTTGAATGAGCAAGTTGCGCAGATAGTGGCGAGCCGTGTTTTCTGGCGTCTCGCCTCTGCTCAGGTACCTCACCACATGCTGCTGCAGGGCTTGGCAAGCGCCACCGCCAAACTGCAGATCGTTACCCTTGTCATAGGGCAAGATTTTTTCTGTACCCTGGTGCGGCTTGAAATAAAGCTGGGCATTGCCATCGAGCCGCAAGATCCCATGCTCACCTTCAAGCCACATCTCGCCGAACGTGCGGCGTGGGTTGTCGGCCACATGATCATTCAAGCGGTTGCCATCAAAGCTTCCCGCAAGGCCGTTGTCAAATTCAAAAACGATGTGGCCTGCGTCCTCACCAACAATATGGGGGTTTAAGCGACGCAAGTGCGCAGAAACCGACCTGATCTCGCCGCAGAGGTAGCGGAAGGTATCAATGAAATGTACAGCCGTTTCTGCCACCAAAAGCCGAGGCATTTTCTGAAAATAGGGCTGTCGTGCGAGATACGCATCTGCACCTTGGCCATCGCCAGTGCGCAGCCTGAAGGCGACGTTGTGTAGCTTGCCGAGCAAACCTGTCGCAAGCAGCCTGCTCATCTCGCGATACCAAGGCATGAAGCGGAAATTCTCATGCACGATCAGCGGGACATGTCGTCCCTCAGCGAGCTCGGTGAGTGCACAGGCCTCAGCATAGTTTGTGGCAAATGGCTTTTGGCAGATGGTGGCGATACCCTGCGAGACGGCGTCATGGATCAATGATGCATGGCTGTTCGGCGGGGTGATGATGTCGAGCAAATCAATGCCCGGCAGATCAAAGAGTGCTTGCGTATTGCTCACGGCGTGAAGTGCGCCAAATTGCTGCGCGCCAATGCGCGCTTTGTTTTCATCGGCATCACACACCGCCACGATCTCGATGCCGGGCATGCTCTTCCAGCCATGCAAGTGAAACTGGCTGAAGTAGCCCGCGCCAATCACGGCAACGCGCTGGACGGGGCGAACGACAAAACTCACGCAAGCGCTCCTGCGGGGGCGTTTGCTCTTAAGTGCGAAAGCACAGCGTTCGTCACTTGAGCCGTGCCGCTGTTCCCACCAAATTCAAACGGACGCACTTGGCCTTGCGCAAATGCTTGCTCTACAGCAAATTCAATGGCTCTTGCGCCGTCGATCAACGCTGAGTCGCCATGCTTTGCGCCCAACCAATCGAGCATCATGGCGGCTGAAAGAATCATCGCCGTCGGGTTGGCTTTGCCTTGGCCTGCGATGTCGGGCGCTGTGCCATGCGCGGGCTGGAAGAGGGCGTGTTTGTCGCCGATGTCACCCGACGGTGCCATGCCCATGCCGCCCACCAGGGCGGCAATCAAGTCCGACAAAATATCGCCAAACATGTTTTCTGTGACGAGCACGTCGTAAGCCCACGGTTTCATCACCAGATTGAGCGCCATCGCATCGACATACGCGCTGTCGGATGCAACAGTGGAATGCAGAGCCGCTTTTTCCTCAAAAATCTTGCGCCAAAAGGCCATGGAGGTAAAGACATTGGCTTTATCCACGTTGGTCACGCGGCCTGCGCGGCCTTTTGTAGCAGCGCGTTGCTTGGCGAGTTGAAATGCGAATTCGCAAACCCGCTCAGTGCCATGGCGCGAAATTTTTTGTGTGTCGTAGGCGACTTCATCACCTTGCATTTCGCCGCGCCCACGTGCGTAAAACAAGCCTTCGGTGGATTCACGCACCAGCACGAAATCAATCGCTGCTGCACGGGGATCGGCCAGTGGCGTGGGTAGGCCTTTGAAGGTGCGGATCGGGCGAACGCCAGCATACAAATCAAAACGAAAGCGCAGATCAAGCTGGGGGATGATTTCTGTGCCATCAGCGCCGCGCACATGCGGCAGGCCCATTGCACCAAACAAAATAGCATCTGCTTTTTCACAGTCGGCAAGCACGGCATCCGTGAGGGCAACGCCGTGATCAGCGTAATGCTGTGCTCCGGCGCTGTGTTGCGCGAAATGGAAACGGCGGCCAATTTGTTTGCCGACCTCTTCTAAAACGGTGGTCGCGCAAGGCATGACTTCATGCCCGATGCCGTCACCGGGAAGCACGCTGATGTGAAAAGAAGAGGTCATTCAAAAATCCTGAAAATGAAAAAATGATGGAAGTGTTTAAAGCTGCTGCAGCCGATAGCGTTCAAAAATAGCCAGGAGTTCGCGGCTGGCCCGCTCGCGGTGAGCGCGGTTAACCTGCGCTGCGCCAGCGCCATCGCCAGCAGCCAGCATGTCGACCAATTGCATGTGTTCTTTGGTAGAGTTCACGGGCTTGGGGCGCAGGCGCAGGGTGAACATGCGCGCGCGATGGGCGCGGTCCCAATAGCCCATCACGGTATCGAGCAGCATCTTGTTGCCAGCGAGTTTGACCAAAGCTTGGTGAAACGTCTCGTCGGCGCGGGCCCAAGCATCTAGATCATCTTTGCCTAGCGCCGTTTCCATGGCTTGCGTGGCTTCAACGAGAGGGCGCAGCTCTTCTGCGGATGGCGTGCGTTTGCCCAAAATTTCTGAGGCCATGCATTCAAGCGCAGTGAGAATTTCATAGATCTCGCGCATATCGGTGGGAGATACCGGCAAGACACGCATGCCGCGCCGGGGAGCAACCTCTACCAAACCCTCTTGCTGCAAACGCATCAGCGCTTCATGCACAGGCGTGCGGCTCATGCCCAACGCCAGCGCCACTTCTTGCTCCAAGGCCTGATAGCCGGGAGACCAGAGGTTGTCCAAAATACGGGCCCGAATCTCTTGATAAGCCTGTTCAACGAGAGGCATATTGTCGAGTTCTTGGCGGGTATGGCGAAGTGCAGTCATGCGTTATTGCCTCGTTCAATAATTCCAATGAATCGGTGGATGGCCAGCTACAGGCATGGTCACGGTGGCTATAGCGTCGCCCAGTAGGCAACCGAGATAGCCTGTGCGCAAATTTGCGCCGCCAAAAGCGAGGCTGGAAATATTGCGAAGCTGTTGCGATTTCACGCCATCTAAATGCGGGCGGCCCATGGTGTGAGATTGATAAGCGTGCTCCACCCAAGCGAGGTGATCAAGATCCACATCCTCGAGCCAAATTTGCTGCTCGCCAGAGGGCGCAACGCGAATCACGCGATTGCTCACGATACTCACGATCCAGACGTTGCCTTCCACATCAAAGGCCATGCCATCGGGATAGGTGCCTGCGCCAAACTCTGTGACCACCTGCTTGAGCCCAAGGCTACCATCAGCGCGAACTTCAAAGCGCGAGAGGCGGCGCGTGAAGGTTTCGTTCACGTAGAGCCATTTGCCGCTTGGATCGAAGGCAATCTCATTCGTGTAACCCAAGCCATCAGCTGCGATGCGCGCGCTTTTGGGGTCAGTAGGATCGTCCATACAAACGATGAAACCATCGCTGCAGGTGTTGCGATAGCCCAAAGCGCGCGGCGAAAGGCGCGTGCTCACGGTGATCCACAAGCGGCCTTGTATGTCTTCCAGCGGGTAATTCGTAGGTGGCAAGGCGATGCCGTCCACTTCAGTGAGCACAGGGCGCGTTGTGCCATCGCGCTGGAGCGAAAACACACCACCCAGCTCCGCACCCAAATGCGCCAGTAAAAACGAACCATCTTTGCGCAGCGCGATGCCATTGGGCTTGAGCACTTCACCATCCACAGGTTGTGCAGCATAAAAACTCTGGCTACCGTCAGCCTGAATATGCGCCACGCCGCTTCGCCAATCAGCCGTAAACAAATCGCCCCGCGCCGTGGCCAACACACATTCCGGTCGCACCAGACCTTGGCCAACCCAAGTCTGCACTTTGAGAGCAGCAATGGAGGTTGGCGCGAGGTTTTCGGAGAATGGCGAGTTCATGTGAGTATTCGTTAGAGGCTGATTAACGTATGCATTGAGTGTAATGTATACGTTAAATGCAACTTGAAGAATGCGTAATGATCAGTGTTTACCCTTGATTTGTGATTTTTAAGCTGTATGAATTTGTAGTGATATTGATGAAGTCGGCCAATGGGTGAGTGGGGGAAACTATTAATTCAATAGCAAACTATGTATGTTCTATATGGGGTAATACCACTATTTCCTTGGATATTTGTGTGTTGTTAGCACGCTATGGCCTTCGATGCCCGCCAGCGCTTGGGCTATCCCACTGCGCTCATGTCCTCCGCGCTGGCCTGCGGCTGGCGCTCCCCCTTGACTTCGCTACGTGAGATAACCCAAGCGCTGGCAGGCATCGAAGGCTGATTGGCAGGTGAGGAGGGGTCTCATCTCGGAGTGCAAGCTCAGAGTGCAGGTCGTGATCGTTACGCGCAAAGATTTTCAAAGTAGCCAACAGGCCGCGAGCGAGGCGCGGTGCTTGGGGCATCTCACTTGGCGAGGTCAAGGGGGAATGCGGGCGTAGCCTGCAGGAGGACACGAGCCAAGTGGGATGCCCCAGGCGCCGTGCCTCAC
>JANMDE010000553.1:0-5945 GCA_031376105.1 Variovorax sp.
TCGCTGCCTTCATCGCTGCCGTAATGCACTTCCACATAGGCGCACACGGCTGCGCTGAAGGTGACGAGCGGGGCGCGCACGAGCTTAGGTACGATCAATCCGGGTTGAAAGATCGGTGCCATCTCGGCTTGCTTGTGGCCAGCGTCCACGCCTGAGGCGGTGCAGTTGATGTACAGCGCGCCCTGCGGCATGGTCATACGGCCCTCGCCGAGCACCAGCGCATCGTTTTCAATGGCCTGTACACGGCCTTTGCGGATGACGTTTTTGATTTGGCGCAAGAGCTGCACCTCGCCTTCAGACATGGTGGCGTAGTGAAACATACGGGGCTTTTGAGAGCGATCAATGCGCAGCATTTGGCCTGAAGCCTCCAGCCGTTCAAACAAATCATCCACACTCGTGGCTTCGGCCAAGGCTTTCATTTGATTGGCCACACCGCCAATCGAATGCGCGAAAAATTCCTCAGTAGGCTGTGTGGTGATGCGGTTCACGAGCCATGAATCGCGCGGCATCACCCACTGAATACTCTGAGGCGTTGCGCCACAAGTCAGCAGCCATACGGCGGCATCCATCGCGGTTTTGCCAGCGCCGAGAATACAAAATTGCGAGGGGCGATCTTCGGTTTGCCAAATGTGAGTGAGCTGCGTAGGCGAGACGACGCGCACGCCGTCAGCCACCTTGAATTTCGGTGCGGTGGTGGCGGGCACTTGCGGGGTGAAAAACGTTGCGTCCACAAGCTTTTTGTGTACATTGATTTGCGTCTCTTGCCCAGAGAGTATTGAGACGACACGGCCTGCTCCGCCTTGCCCTGCATTTCCCTCCATACCTACATAATTACTCATCGGTAAATAGCGCACACGCCCGCTGGGCAGCAACACCTGATTCATGACCTTATGAAAATAACCAGTCACTTCCGCACCGCTGGCCAGCTCAAACAATCCCGCGTTGTGCCCCACAGTGTCTTTGCGCCCTGTGCCAAGCTCCAGCGAATTCACGCCATAAAACGCGCTGGGCTGATGGAGCGCCACGAAGGGATACGCATCATTCCAATGCCCACCGGGCTGCGCATGCTTGTCCACAATGGTGATGTGCGCATCGCTCTCCTGCAGCAGCGTGTCTGCAAACGACAGGCCGGTGGCGCCAGCGCCGATGATGAGATAGTCGGTGTCGAAAGTAGGCATGGTTTGTATCGGTTTGATGGAATGGTTGGGTCATCGTACCAGCTTGCTTACTGCAATCTACAATGAGTTGTTACGCTTATGACACTCCCTCTGCTTCAACCCGATTGGCCAGCGCCTGCGCAGGTGCACAGTGCTTGCAGCATTCGCGCGGGAGGCATTTCGGCTGCGCCTTATAACGCGTTGAATTTGGGTGATCATGTGGGCGACGATGCAGCGGTCGTGGCGGTGAATCGAGCAACGTATGCAAAAGCGCTGGGCGTAAAGCCTGTTTATTTGAAGCAGGTGCATGGCTGGGACGTGATGCCGCTTGACGTGCAGACGGCAGATGGCGCGGTCGCCGATGCTTGCGTGACTGCTGAGAAAGGCCTTGCCTGCACGATCATGGTGGCCGATTGCTTGCCAATGTTGTTTTGCAATTCTCAGGGCACGCTGGTGGGCGCTGCGCATGCGGGCTGGCGGGGCTTGTGTGGCGCGGGTGGAACCGGTGTTTTGGAGCAGACTTTTAAGCGTTTTCAGCATTTGGCCGACATAGAATATGCGCAGAACGCTACCAAATCAATAGCGTATGAGATTCTGGTGTGGCTCGGGCCTTGCATTGGGCCGAAGGCTTTTGAAGTCGGCGCGGATGTGCGTGAGGCTTTCATGGCACATGACGCCCACGCTGTGCTGCATTTCAAACCGCAGGGCAATCAGAAGTTTCTAGCTGACTTACCAGCGCTGGCTAAGCAGCGCTTGCAAGCCCTTGGCGTGACAAAGATTTATGGCAACGATGGCGGTGCAGACTGGTGCACTGTCAGCAATCCGTCAAAGTTTTTCTCGCACCGGCGAGATCGGGTGAGTGGGCGATTCGCTGCCAGCATCTGGTTGAAATAAAGAGGGTGATAGCGTTGTGGCTTGTGAGTTTGCGGCACTTTGGGCGGCGGCTTCGCGGAAGGCTTCTAATTCAGCTTGTTCTCGGGCTCGAATCGCTTTGCGCCGCATCGGCGTGCCCATGAGGTACATCAAAATCGTGCAGGGCATCACGCCATACAGAAAGAACGTGATGATCGCGCCGAGCACGGTGCCATTGGGCGCGGTGGCCTCGGCCACGCTCATCATCACGACGACATACATCCAAGCAATGGCAATCAGGTACATAGGGCAGGCTGGTGGGGATTGAACGTATTGAGGTATCTGGCGATAGAGGCTAGGCTATCACTATTGGAAATTGAAGCGGCGATAAATAATTGTTGCAGTGCAGCAAAATATTTGCGATACTCGGGTTTTCCCGTAAAAAATTAAGAATTCGACAAAGAATTTGGAGACAAGAATGAATTTTGAGGCATTTGCGCCCTTTCAGCTGGATACGCACGCGATGCAACAGCTCCAGCAGGGCTATTTGCAAGAGGTGCAAGCTCTGTGGCAGCAAGGTATGTCCGCCCAGCCTGTGTTTCCTGCTGTCGTGGATCGACGCTTTTCAAGCCAAGCTTGGGCTGCCAATCCAGTCGCTGGTTTCACCACCGCGCTGTATTTGCTCAACGCTCGCACCATGATGCAAATGGTGGATTGCGTGCAGGCGGAGGATAAAACCAAAGCCCGCTTGCGCTTCTGCTTGGAGCAGCAGATTGCCGCAGCATCCCCATCCAACTTCCTTGCGCTCAATCCCGACGCGCTTAAAAAAGCGGCTGACTCTCAAGGCCAGAGCATCGCGCAAGGTATGCAAAATATGCTGCACGACATGCGCCAGGGCCATGTGTCGATGACGGATGAGAGCCAGTTTGAAGTGGGTCGCAATGTGGGCACAACCGAAGGTGCGGTTGTGTTTGAAAACGAGCTTTTCCAGCTCATCGAATACAAGCCGCTTACGAAGCAGGTGCACGAGAAGCCCTTCTTGGTAATCCCGCCTTGCATCAATAAGTTTTATATCTTGGATTTGCAGCCCGCCAATTCGATGGTGCGCCATCTCGTGAGTGAGGGCCACCGCACGTTTGTGATCAGCTGGCGCAACGCGGATGAGAGTTTGCAGGACAAGACTTGGGACGATTACATTGAGCATGCTGCTATCAAGGCAATAGCAACCACGCAAGCATTGACAGGGGCTAAGCAGATCAATGCATTAGGCTTTTGCGTCGGTGGCACAATTTTGGGTACAGCGCTGGGCGTGCTCGCAGCGCGTGGCAAAAAGCCGTTGGCCAGCGCCACATTCCTCACCACGTTCTTAGATTTTTCCGATACTGGCATTTTGGATATTTTCATTGACGAAGCCAGCGTGAAACAGCGCGAGCAGCAGTTTGCCAGTGGCGGCCTGCTCAAAGGCCAAGAGCTGGCAAGCACCTTTAGCTTTTTGCGCCCCAATGATTTGGTTTGGAACTACGTGGTGGGAAATTACCTGAAAGGCGAAACGCCGCCGCCTTTTGATTTGCTCTACTGGAATTCAGATGCAACCAATCTGCCCGGCCCGTTCTACGCCTGGTATCTACGCAACACGTATCTAGAAAACAATTTGAAGAAGCCCGGCAAGCTGACCGTATGCGGCGAAAAGCTCGATCTCTCGAAGATTGACATCCCGGTTTACATCTACGGTTCGCGCGAAGACCACATTGTCCCGATTGGTGGGGCTTATGCGAGCACACAGATTTTCAAAGGTAAAAAGCGCTTTGTGATGGGCGCCAGCGGGCATATCGCGGGCGTGATCAATGCCCCTGCGGCTAAAAAGCGCTCACATTGGATCGGCAAAGAAAACCACTTCCCTGCAACGCAAGCCGAATGGCTCAAATCAGCCACAGAGCACCCCGGTAGCTGGTGGACGGATTGGTTCACATGGCTGAAACCTTTATCTGGCAAGCTTATTGCTGTTCCTCGGGGTTACTCGGCAAAAGTGATTGAGTCAGCGCCGGGGCGGTATGTAAAAGCGAAGGCTTAAAACCAAATTCAACTTCCGGACGCAAAAGACGCAAAAGTTGCGCAAAAGACGCAAAAAAGTCAGAAGAAAATAAGACATGATTCAATTGATTGAAAATCTTGAAATGAAGGTTGGCAAACCACTTTTTTGTATTTTTATTTTTGCGTCTTTTTCGTAACTTTTGCGCCCTTTGCGTCCAGTATTAAAAATCTCACCCCACCCATCAACTTAATAGGAAGAAAAAAATGCAAGACATCGTCATCGTCTCCGCCGCCCGCACCGCTGTTGGAAAATTTGGTGGCTCGCTCGCTAAGGTCAGCGCTACTGAACTTGGCGCGATTGCTATCAAAGAAGCCATTGCAAGAGCCAAGCTCAGCCCTGATCAAATCGGCGAGATCATCATGGGCCAAGTGCTCACTGCAGGTAGTGGCCAAAATCCTGCCCGCCAAGCCATGATGAAGGCTGGCGTGGCGAAAGAGACTCCTGCGCTCACCATCAATGCTGTTTGCGGCTCAGGCCTCAAAGCTGTGATGCTCGCCGCGCAGGCTGTGGCTTGGGGCGATAGCGAAATCGTCGTGGCTGGCGGTCAAGAAAACATGAGCGCGTCTCCGCACGTTGTGATGGGCTCGCGAGATGGTCAGCGCATGGGCGATTGGAAGATGATTGACTCGATGATTGTCGATGGCCTGTGGGATGTTTACAACCAGTACCACATGGGCATCACGGCTGAAAACGTCGCCAAGGCGCATGGTATTACGCGCGACATGCAAGATGCGCTCGCGCTCGGTTCGCAAAGCAAAGCCGCTGCTGCTCAAGCAGCCGGCAAATTTGCGGCTGAAATCGTCGATGTCGTGATGCCGCAAAAGAAAGGTGATCCGATCACCTTCAATATGGATGAATTCATCAATAAGAAAAGCACTGCTGAGGCCTTGGCTGGTCTGCGCCCTGCCTTTGATAAAGCGGGCTCCGTCACAGCAGGCAATGCCTCTGGCCTCAACGATGGCGCAGCTGCCGTGGTCGTGATGAGCGCTGCCAAAGCGGCCTCACTCGGCCTCACGCCGCTGGCACGCATTGTGAGCTTTGGCACCAGCGGTCTTGACCCTGCCACGATGGGTATGGGCCCTGTTCCTGCATCGCAAAAAGCCCTGTCTCGCGCAGGTTGGAAAGCGCAAGACGTGGACTTGTTTGAGCTGAATGAAGCCTTCGCTGCGCAAGCTTGTGCTGTCAACAAAGCGCTTGATATCGATCCAGCCAAAGTCAATGTCAACGGCGGCGCGATTGCCATTGGTCATCCCATCGGCGCGTCAGGCTGCCGTATCTTGGTCACGCTGTTGCATGAGATGCAGCGCACGAATGCGAAGAAAGGCTTGGCGGCGCTGTGCATCGGCGGCGGCATGGGGGTTTCCCTGTGCATTGAGCGTTGATTCGCACTGTGTTCTTGAAACGTTTTGAGTACTTCGCCCATATAGAATTTGGGCCAGGTGCTATTATTTTTGTAGTAATTGACTTTATATAAGGAGACATCATGAGTCAAAAAGTAGCTTACGTCACAGGCGGTATGGGCGGTATCGGCACTTCGATTTGCCAAGCTTTACATAAGCGAAATTTCAAAGTCATCGCTGGTTGTGGCCCGACCCGCGACCACGCCAAATGGATTGCTGAGCAAGCCGCTTTGGGCTACACGTTTCACACCTCTGTGGGCAACGTGGCTGATTGGGATTCCACTGTGGAGGCATTCACAAAAGCCAAAGCCGAGCACGGCCCGATTGATGTGTTGGTCAACAACGCCGGCATCACCCGCGATCGCATGTTCCTGAAGATGACCCCCGAAGACTGGAAGGCGGTCATCGACACCAATCTGAACAGCATGTTCAACGTCACCAAGC
>JANMDE010000582.1:0-5210 GCA_031376105.1 Variovorax sp.
TGGGCAGCGTGCTTGAAATCAGCAAACCGTATATTGGAGACATTGCGCTTTTTTCGCCCGAGGTCACCCAGGCAGGCGGGCAATGGTCTGTGCAATTGCGTGGCCTGCGGTATCCCCCCAGCGAAGCGGCCATTCGGAGCCAAAATCTGATGTTCAATTTGCCATCGCAGAGCATACTGGCCGATCGGCCAGAGGCGATGCGCTTTGTGATGCTGCGGGTTCAGCATCAATTGCCACTGTCTTTCTCGGTTGAAGCCCTGCCCATCACCGATGCGCTCTCACAATCCTATGTGGCGAGTTGGCTGCTCGGAATGGCTTTGGGAGCGATTGCGCTAGTCTGTGCAATGATGGCCTATTTGGCTTGGCTTCACCGCGACAGCGCCTACGCTTGGTACGCTGCCTACACGGGCTCAGCTTGGCTCTTTTGCACCAGCATCACGGGTTTCTCGCATGCGGTCATGTGGCCGATCGGCGGCGATTGGCCGGTCAGTGCAATAGTCTTGTGGGCGTTGCTAGCGATGGCCAGCAAGCTGCAATTTTGCCGAATGGTTTTTTTGCGGCCCGATCAAGATGTATGGCTGCGAAGGATGAGCTTGATCTTGGGCATTTTGAGTATCCTAGTCGGCATAGGCTACATCCTTCAAGACGGTTACTGGACTGAGTTCACATTGGCTTGCTTTGTGCTGATCGGTGTATGTCTGTCGTTGATCTTGATCATTGGTTTGTGGGGTGGGTTTCAAAACAAAGCGCTCAGCAAGATCTGGCTTTTCGTTTTTGTGCCGGTTATCGCAACCATCGCCTATCGGTTGATCGAGGCGGTGGGTTGGGTTCAAAATCACAGCGTTGCCTTCTCGTCGGGCATCTACATCCTGTGTCTTGAAGTCATCGTCATGGGTATTGCGATTTTGTGGTTAGCAAGCAATCGGCAGGGTATCAAAGACCGCCTGCTGACACTGGCAAGTACGGATCCACTGACTGGATTTTTGGACGGCAAGAATTTTGCGAAAGACCTGCAACGGGCATGGAAAAAGGCGGAAGAGGCGGGCACCGATGTGAGCTTGGTCTACGTGTCGTTGCGAGAAGACAAGCCCACCGAGCGTTTGCTCAAGCGCAGCGTCAGAATTTTGCGCACCGTCACTAACGAGGACGACTACTTGGCTAGGTTGGATGAGCGCACCCTCGCCTTGCTTCTACCGGATCTTGGCCGAGGCGATGATCTGAGTGCCATGCTCTCGCGTATTGTCGCTCTGAGCTTGATCCCCGACAACGCAGACCGCAAACATCCACTCTTGCGATTGCGCATTGCGGCGGCCAGCCGCCGTCAACATGATGTAGGCCCGATCCAGCTTGATGCCGACCTGCGTGCGTTTTTAGCATCAGACTCAGGTTGGGAGAAAAAATCTATCCGTTATTTGCCTCAACGCGCAAGCGCCAGCCGACCCCGTTTTACAAACACCGACGCGATAGATTCCGTATGGGATAAGGCCTTGGCTGCCGGGGACGGCCCCAACCAGCGCACCTAGATAACCTGGTGAAGCGTGCGAGTCACTGCAAGACCTTCCTCAAAAAAAGCAGTGCTGATGCGCAGCACTCATGGAAGCCAACGCGAATCCATCCATGCCATGCGCCGATGCAGCCACCCGTCCAGATACTCCACTTCTGCGCCATAGCTGCCGGTGACCACCACGTTTTGCCACAGGGCTTTGTCGAGCACCGGCCAGCGGCTGAAATTATTGCTCTGGGCTTGCCAACGCAGCAGCGCCTCCGATTGCAGAAAAGGCGAAAAAGTTGCCAGCCGCCCGCTGCGCAATTGCGCCCAGCGCTGGCGCACCTTTAAGTCAAACGCGGAATCTTGCAGCAAGCGGGCAAACCAGCAGCGCGCGGTGGCACTGCCATCACCATCGGTGCGGCCGGGTCTGCTGGAGAAATTATTCAAATAGTTGCCCATGGCCAGATCGAAATCCCAGACCGGCCCCATGCTCAACTTGCCGTTGCGATTCTTGAAGAGATAGGTGCTGAAGCGGAAAGCATCGATGTGATGCATCAATTCGCTATGCAAATACCAATTCACAAAACTATCCACATCAATATGGGCCGCGTAGCCACTGGTCGGGTGGGCAAAGGTGGTGGTGTAAAGCGCAGCCTCGGTGGCGTTGACAACATCACGAATGTAGGCAAGCTGGGTGGTGGTGGGCTGCTCGGGCGCGTGAATGCGAACAGCAAGGCTGCAGGTGCTGCTGATAAAGCGCGTTTCTTCGTCGTTGCGATCCACCTCCAGCAAATAGCCACCGCTGAGATTGGGCAACACATCATCTGCAGCGCTGCTGCCGAGTGAGGCAATATTCACCCGCTGCGCGCCTGTGCGAACATGCTCCACCAAATCATAAGTGCCCAAATACTGGCCGTTGAGTTGCACCTCGGTCGGCTTGCTGAGCGGCGTATAAGCCAAACCCATACGGCGACTCGCTTCAAAGGCCAGCGTATTGCGCAGCAAGCTTTTGTCGGAATGGTTGGCCAGCAAGACCCAATGGCGGTTGGCGGGCATGCCGAGCAGGCTGGCGCTGCTGGCCAGTTTGAGCCGATAGGGCTTTTTCGGATGCTGATCCCAAGTGCTGTTGCCACGCCCGCGAATCTCCAGCCGCCCGCTGGCCAACACACGTCCTGCGCTGCGCTCGGCACTGTTGGCATAGAGATTGAAATTGGCCAAACGATAGGTTTCGCGGTCTTCCACGGGCAGCGCACTGTCAGTGTCAATCGCCAATAGCGCGCCCTCTACACGCTCCGGCAAGAAGCTGGGCACACTGCTGCTGCCTGCAACCGGGGTGGAGGAAGCGCTTCGCGTCAAGATCACTGAATCCTGCGCAGCGCCTGAGCCGCGCAGCATGCGCACCCAAACGCGATGCGATGAATTGGGAACCAGCTCGGTGACGGTGTGCGCCCAAGTAACGGTGTTCGCGCCCGCATCAAAGCGGCGGGACAAGGTGGGGCTAGCGCTGCTGCTGGCTTGTGACCATACTTCATAGGCCTGCGCACCGCTTTGGCTGGGCCAGATCACTGTGATATGCCCCAAGCCCGTGACGGCCTGCAGTGGCCAGCTCGCGCTTGGTTCGTTGGTTACAGGTGCTGCGCCCCCGCTCCCACCGCAGGCAAGCAACAAAGCAGCGAGGCAAATCGCTACAACACCAAAAATCCTTCGCAGGCCACGCATAGCTGGCACATTACCACTGCCCCGTCTCCACGGCAATAGCCACTTCGCAGTCTGCAAAAATCTCCAGCTTCACAATCTTCACGCGCACGCCGAGCACGCCGGGCAATTGCATCAAGCGAGAAGCCACCTTGCCAATCAGGCTTTCCAGCAAATTGATATGCCGCTCGGTGCATTCGTCAATGATGATTTGGCGCACTTTGCGATAGTCCAGCACATGGTTGATTTCATCGTCTTGCGGGGAGAGCGGCTGGGTGCCCAAATTCAGCTCCGCATCCACCAGAATGGGTTGGGGCTTGGTTTTTTCAATCTCCAAGATACCCATATTGGCATCGAAGCGCAGGCCAGTGAGCTTTAAGATTTGCGTGCCGCGAGGGGGGTTGAGGGTGTGGGGCATGTTGTCTCCAAACGATTTATGTCCAAGCGGTTTACATCAGCGAAAAATCGCGTTCAAATTTCATCAAATGCTGGCCGCCATCAACCAGCAGCGTGGTGCCCGTGATGGCGCTGTTCGTCATGGCAAACAGCACGGCGGCACACACATCTTGCGGCGTAGAGCTTTTGCCCAGCGGAGAGAGCTTGTGCAGCGCTTGGAATTTGTCGTCGGCTAGCATGTGCGATGTGAGCGTCAACCCGGGCGCGATGCCCACCACACGCAGATGGGGCGCAAGGCTGAGAGCGAGCATGGTGTTGGCAGCTTCAAGCGCGGCTTTTGAGAGCGTGTAGCTCAAAAAATCAGGATTTTGGTTCCAAAGCTTTTGATCAAGCATATTGATCACCACGCCTTGGCCTTTTTCCTCCCGAGCGCTGACATGCGCATGCAGCGCCTGCGCCAGCACGATGGCCGCGCCGGTGTTGCACGCCAGATGCTTTTGCAGCGCGGCATAGCTGAACGTGGCGGCATCGTCATGCTCAAAGAGCGCTGCGCTGTTGACCACGGCATCCAGCCTGCCCATCTGCGCAATCACGCGCTCGCCCAAGCCCCGCGTGGCAGCCTCATCGCTCAAATCTGCTTGAAATTTTGAATGAATTAGGTGATTTCCCCTTATAGAATTTACACAATTTGCTACTGTTTCAATAGCATCTTGCTCAGAGCCTCGGTAATGCACCGCCACCCGCCAGCCCGCGCGGGCGCAGCTCAGCGCGATCTCGCGGCCCAAGCGCTTGGCAGCCCCTGTGACGAGGACGACGGGGAAATCCATTGAATCGGGAGTGTTCATGAATGCAGGACAATCTCTGGGTGAATACGACATCTTCCAGTGTATCTGACGCGCTCACAGCGCTTATCTCGCAGCACATTGCCCAGCAGGGCGGCTGGCTGCCGTTTGATGCATTTATGCAAGCCGCGCTCTATGCGCCCGGTTTGGGCTACTACGCCGGTGGTTTGCAAAAATTTGGCCAGATGCCGTATTCAGGCACATCGCAAGGCAGCGATTTCGTGACTGCACCTGAGCTTTCGCCGCTCTTTGGCCAATGTTTGGCTGATCAAGCTGCGCAAGTCTTGCAAGCCACAGGCACGCAGCATATTTACGAATTTGGCGCAGGCAGCGGTGCGTTGGCGCTACATATTTGTGAGCATCTTGCGCATATCAATCAAGGGCTAGCGCAGTATTTCATCATAGAAATCTCCACCGAGCTGCGTGCACGGCAGCAAGAAACCTTGAAGCATTTAGGCAGCAAAATCGTGTGGCTCGATGCCCTGCCGGAACACATGCAAGGCGTGATTTTGGGCAACGAAGTGCTGGATGCCATGCCTGTGAAACTGTTGCAACGCACAGCGGGCATGTGGCACGAGCGGGGTATCTCGCTTTCTGCTGTTGAGCGAGGCGGCGCATTGCAGCAAGAGCGCCCCTTTGTTTGGCAAGACCGCCCCACTGATCTGCGCCCGGCGTTTGAGATTGCTAACTCTCACGATTACCTCACCGAAATTCACCCGCAATCAGTGGCCTTTCTGCGCACGCTAGCCGAGCGCCTCACGCTCGGAGCCGCCTTCTTCATCGACTAC
>JANMDE010000031.1:0-3869 GCA_031376105.1 Variovorax sp.
CGCGGGCCTGCTTGTCGGGCTCGAGGAAGGGCACGAGGCGCACCAGGTGCTGGGCGTGTTCCCCCGCCGCGTACACCTCGTCGTAGCTCTTGTCGTACTGCGGGTTGTACTTCGAGATGCGGCCGTGGACGACACCAAGGTCGCTAATTTAGAAAGCTTCTACAAAAAAATTTGGGATCGCGCCACACCCGAGGCTGAGATCAAACTCACAGTATTGCAAGGCGCAGATTTAAAAACGATCATGCTCAAACCTGTGGACCGCATGAGCACCATGGTGAAACCCGCCGGGATCTAAAGCCTGCAATTTGCTATGCTGCGAGGCATGGATATCGAACAACTGCAAGCCGCCCTGCCCGAGTATTTTGCCCCCTGGGTGCTGGCGCTTGACCTGAACGTGGTGTCAAGCACAGGCAGCAGCGTCACGCTACGATTGCCCAACACCTCTGCGCTGAGCCGCAGTGGCGGCATGGTGTGTGGTCAAGCCATGATGGCCGCCGCAGACACTGCGATGGTGTTGGCGCTAATGCAACACTTCGGGCAATTTCGGCCATGCACGACGGTCCAGATGAACACCAGCTTTCTCAAACCGCTGGCCCAACACGACGCGATCGTCACCGCCACCGTGCTTCGCGCTGGCAAATCGCTAGCGTTTGGGGAAATTGACATCTGCCATGCGCAAGATGGCAAGAGCGTTTGCCGTGCGAGCACAACCTATGCGCTGCTTTGAGCGCTAGGATTGGGGACTGGTCCTACTGAATCGGCGCTCCAGCCTGAAACCAATCTGCGATCTGCTGGCGCTCCGCATCGGTGATTTGCGTGGAATTGTTCATAGGCATCTGCTTGCTGACGACGACTTGTTGATAGATCGCTTGGGCATGCAGCTTGATGTATTCGGGCGAATCAAGGCGCACATTTTTCATCTGCACTTGTGCGCCATGGCACAAAAGGCAGCGCTGGGAGATCACGGCTTGCGCAGCTAAAAAATTTGAGGATTTCTCGGGATTCGCCCTTATAGAATCTACATTGCTTGCTATCGATTTAGGATTAGTTTGAGGCAGAGACTGCGGCCGAAGCAGCACAATGACGCTCACTAGAATGAGGACCCCCGTGGCCGCCCAAGGCCATGGGTTGCTCGCGCGGCCAAGATGATAGCCATGCCGCTGAACGAAGAATTGCCGAATCAACGCACCACCCACCATCATGGCAAACAAAATCAACCAGTTGTAGGCATGCGTGTACATGAAGCTGTAATGGTTGGAGAGCATCGCAAAGATCACCGGCAGCGTGAAATAGGTGTTGTGAACGCTGCGCTGCTTACCGCGCTTGCCGTGGATGGCAAGGGCTGCGGAATCGTATTTCGCACCGCCAGAGTTGGAAGCCAACATCGCTTCCACCACTTTTTTCTGCCCCGGAATGATCCAAAAAAACACATTAGCGCTCATGGCCGTGGCGATTGCCGCGCCCACAAGCAGAAAAGCCGCCCTACCCGCAAACCACTGACAAGCCAGCCAGCTCATAAAGGCGATCACGATGAGCATCAAGAGGCCCACGATGGCTTCGCCATTTTTTCGGAAGCCAAAGGCTTGGCAGATCAAGTCATAAACCACCCAAATCACCAGCAAGAAGCTCAGTGCCACGCTGATCGCTGCGCCCGGCTGCCAATCCATCAGGGACTTATCGATCAAATAGGTGCTGGCGTTGTAAAGATAAAGCACGGTGAACAGGGTAAAACCGCTGAGCCACGTTGAGTAGCTTTCCCAATAAAACCAGTGCAGCCGCGTGTGAATTTTCTTCGGCGCAACCAAGTATTTTTGCGGGTTATAAAAACCACCACCGTGCACCGCCCAAATAGCGCCATCCACGCCCTTTTCGAGCAGATCGGGCGATTTGGGTTTCTCTAGGTTGTTGTCTAGAAAAACGAAATAAAACGATGAGCCGATCCAAGCAATCGCGGTGATGACATGCACCCAACGCAACAGCAGGTTGGCCCAGTCAAGCAAATAAGCTTCCATGGGGTCTCCTACTGTTCACCACTGCGGGCGCTGTAAACAGAACTGGCCGCGAACTGATCGAATGAAATCAATAGCTCCGCTGCGGCAAGTCTGAAGTGTAAACACATTTTGAGGCATGCTGAAAACGCAGCAGGATTCGTGCCCGTGGATGGTTCAATTGGGTTGTGGAGGCTGATTACTTGCTGCCAGGGCAGCTGTGGCACGTAGCTTGTCTTTCTTGCTCGGCCGCTTGCCTTTGATGCCGCCGTTGATATCTAGCCCTGTGGGCACGAGGGCTTGGCTTTCTGGCAGCGGTTGGTCGGTAGGCTCAAAGCCCTCTATTTCCTCTAGCTCTGCGGCTACGCCTTGGCGCTTGCAAATGAGTTGCCAATGGGCTTGCATGTCTATGCTCACGAAGCTCACAGCCAAACCTGGCAGACCGGCACGGCCTGTGCGGCCGATGCGGTGGGTGTAATCGGTGGCGGAGCGCGGTAGGTCGTAGTTCACCACCACGGGCAACTCTTTCACATCAAGGCCGCGCGAAGCCAGATCGGTGGCCACGACGATTTGGATCCGGCTGGCCTTCAAATCCTGCACGACTTGGCTGCGCTTACCTTGCGTGAGCTGACCGTGCAGCGGCTCGGCTTTGAGGCCGGCAGCGCGTAATTTCATCGCCACTTTTTCCGCATCGTATTGGCGAGCCACGAAAACGATGGCGCGCTCCCAATCATTTTCCGTGAACAGCTTGCGCAGAAGCTGGGTGCGCCGAGCGGCATCCACTGCGAGGGCGCGCTCTTCAATTTGCAAAGCTTCCTCTGGCTTGGCATCGATCTGCACGCGCAGAGGATCGCGCAGTAAAGCGGCGGCCAGGATCTCAATCTCGGCTGAGAAAGTGGCCGAGAAAAACAGGTTTTGCCGCTTCTCGGGTAGCAAGGTGAGCACGCGCTGGAGCTCGTCTTGGAAACCCAAATCCAGCAAACGATCGGCTTCATCGAGCACGAAGCTGCCTACTTGCTTGAAGCTGAGTGCGCGTTGATCAGCCAGATCAAGCAGGCGGCCAGGCGTGGCAATCAGGATATCAATGCCATCGCGCAAAGCCTCCATTTGCGGCTCAATCGCCACGCCGCCATAAGCAGCCAGAAGTTTGATCTTTCGCGGCAAGAATTTAGCGAACTTGCGCGTCATTTCCTCCACCTGCACCGCTAGCTCGCGGGTAGGCACGATCACGAGGCAGCGCGGCTTGCCGGCTTGTGGTGGCTCGGCATCCACGAGCTGCTGCAATATTGGCAATGCATATGCGGCAGTTTTGCCCGAACCGGTTTGAGCAGATGCAAGGACATCGCGGCCTTCCAAAATAGCAGGAATCGCGGCAAGCTGCACCTCGGTGGCTTGCGAAAACTCCTCGCCGTGCAAGGCACGATTGAAAGCGGCTAAGACGGCAGGCGTGAAGCCTAGGTTTGAAAAGGGCATGCGCGAGTTTACGCTTTGCGAAACTGCAATAACTGCGCCGCCACGCTCGCAGCAATCACTTCGGGCTCTTTGCCGACAATGCCCGGCAAGCCAATCGGACAACTGACTTGCGCCAACTCTTCGCTCGTGAAGCCCCGCTCCTCCAAGCGATGGCGAAACGTTGCCCATTTGGTTTTGCTACCGATCAAGCCAATGAAAGGCAAGTCTTTCTTCGCCCGCTGCCTTAGCAAGCAAGCGGCCACCACGTCCAAATCCTCCGCATGGGAAAAGCTCATGATCAACACGTGGCTTTGCGGCGCCAGATCCTTCACCGCCGCCTGCACGGGCGCGGAATGCTCGGCTTGCACATTGGCAGGAAGCTGCTCCGGAAAAATCTCATCGCGGCTGTCAATCCAATGCACGCTGCAC